>WAQK01000001.1 GCA_015520265.1 Pyrodictiaceae archaeon
CCCTGAGGGCGGGGCCGAGGCCCCCCACTATCATGCCGAAGCTCGTGTAGAGCGTGAAGACGAGTAGCAGTCCTGCTGCTAGGTCCCCTTTGGCCGCCTTGAGGCCCTCCAGTATGCTGGGCCTCTCCCTCACGACGGGAGCCGTCTCCTCCACCATTAGCGCGGCTAGGAGGCCTGAGGCCACTATTAGTGCCAGTATCCTGAACACCCAGGAGAAACCGAGCACCTCTACGAGCCCGGCGGAGGCGAGGGTTCCCACGGCTATCGATGCGGCCACTACTGCCAGGTAGCCGCCTACATGGGATCCGAGCCTCCTGCCGCTTCTATCTCCTACGGATGCCATGAAGGCGGGGTATACGAGGCTCCCGCCCAGTGCGTGGAGGCCTCTCACGAGGGCTAGCTGGCGGACGCTTGAGGCTAGGCCGTAGGCGTAGACGGAAAGTGTGTCCCAGGCTAGGCCCATCATCATCGACTTCTTCCTCCCAACCTTGTCGACGACTATTCCGGCCAGCAGGCTCGCCGGTATGGCCACCATGCTGTAGAGGCCTGCTATGAAGCCTGCCTGGGTCTTGGAGGCCCCAAGGGCCTCGGCGTAGGGCGAGATTATGCCCATGAGGAACGCTGTGTCCATTATGCCTACGAAGCCTATGACGCCCAGAGCCAACTTGGCCTTATCCACCCTAGGCAACTTCCGCCGAGCCCCGTTAGGGTTAGGGTGGAGGGGCATTAGAGGGCGCCGCATATACATTATAATATTATTAGAGCTTGGCCCCCCTCACGCTCTCAGCGTAGGCTCTTCTCAGCCTCTCCTTGACCGGTGCTAGGGCCGGGTGCAGGACGTGGTCCATCACGGTGCCCCTCGCCTCCGGGATACCCATACCGGAGACAAGGTCCCTGAAGCTGCCTCCTGCCAGGCCCTCGGCGACCAGCGCGTAGCCCTGGGCCGCGTGCTTCGACCTGGAGGCCCCCTCCAGCAGTTCAAGGCGCTCCACCTCGTAGCCCTGGGGAAGCAGGGCCCTTATTTCGTCCAGCATGCCGGGCAGGGCTGTCAGCCTCCCCGAGACGTAGACCTTCCTGGCGCCGCCGAGGGAGACCTCGCATACCGACACGATGCCCCTGGCCACCGCTTCGAGGACAGCGGCTATGGCGGAGGTGCAGGGCTCCCTGCCCTCCAGGTACTTCTCCCACGCCTCCTCAGGGTCCAGGGTGCCGCAGGCCTCGAAGGCCCCTCCCCTGAACACATGCCTCCTACCCCACGTTCCCGCTAGGGCCGCTATCTCGCCGTCCACGGGGCCTATGGTCAGCAGGCCTGGGCCCAGCACGGTGCCTCCAAGCCCGTCCACGATCCTTCCCTTCTCCACACCCACTACCGCGTTGTACCCGTAGCCCATCTCGACGGCGGCGAAGGTTTCTAAGCCCCTGCGGCGGGCCAGGTGGGCGGCCAGCACTGCTACGCTCATCTTGTCGGCTGTCCCCATATCGATCCTGTTGACCTTCCTCTTGGCAGGCACCGTTGGAAGCAGGACGACGCTGGGGATGTAGACGGCCTCCACCCTGCTCCTCCAAAGCTCCTCCACGACCCTGGCCAGCGCGGCGTACACCATTATCCCCGGGTCGCCCTCCTCGACACCCCTCCTGATCTCCTCCTCCGTGGATAGCAGCAGCACCTCCACGGCGAACCTCCGAGCATCAACGATATCCCTGTTCCAGGTCACAGGCACACCGTAGCCCGAAGGCCCCGCCACCACGTCGGCCCCGGCAGACATTATGGACTCCACGAGAACCCCGGGATCCCTGGCGACCTCGCCAGTCTCTATACTGTCCTCCCAAACAACCCTGCCCTCCTCAACCACGACCAGGTCGAAACTCTTAGTGCCCGGGTCCACGCCTAGAGCCCTCACAAGTAGCACCAACCCTATACCAGGCTATCCAGAGATAAAAACAAAACCACGGAAGGCACCGGGACCGGAAAGTTAGATGGCCCTCCTCATAGCCCTGATAATGCCAAGCTTCTGCAGGGTCTTGCTGAAACTCCTATGCAGCCTCCTCAGCTCACTGGGCTCGGTAGCCCACATCTGCGCGAACGCATTGTAATTCCTATACGGCACCGTATACACTTTGAATCCCCAAGGCACACTATATTTCACCTTATAACCGACAATCCACCCCCTGGCGTACAGGTATCTCAGGAAGCTCAACATATTGGGGATCTCAAGGTAAGGTATAATAGCCACCGCGAATAGCATTGGCTCGTCCTCCTCATAGATCGACACATAGTAAGATGCTATGAACGGCTTGCCTAGAGTCGCGCCGATGAACTTACCCATTGTCTCCTTATCCTGGAACTTTAGGAAGAGACCGACATTGACTATTTCCCCATACTGCATGAGGAACGTGTAGCCGTACAGGCCCCTAAATACCCGGTCCTTCACCAGGTGCTCCACAAAATGTCTACGGAACATGTAGATCAGCGAAGTATCACCATAAAGCTGTGCCAGTTCCTTCAACGATATCAGAGGGCGCCTCTCTATGTTGGCAAGAACTATAAGGTCAACCATGTCCCTAGGCTTATACTGCATAGGCTTGTCGCTCGGGCCCGGCAATATGGGAGCTGTCCGCTCATCCTCCAGGTCTTCAAGCATCTCCCTCCAGGGAAAGACCAGCCGCTTCCTCGACAGATCGAAATGTTGTGTGAATTTGACCTTGTTACCAAACATGTATGTCATGTCGTAAACTTTGATATACTTTATTGAGTGACGCTTTAGCTTGTTCAGGAATGGCTGTACAATGTACTGGACGCCCTGACTCAGAGGATAGTAGTAGTAGATCATCACATTCTTTCCGTCACTGAAGGGGATTATCCTATGGAGCCAGAAGATCTGTGGTAGAGAACCCTTTTCCAGTACATCTCTTCTGGTTAGTATCGCTAACCTACCGAGGCCTAGTTTTGATGGCCATATATCGGCTCCCATTCGCAGTATGCCTAGTTTTCTGAGGCGTTTGAGCTTGTTGAATACTGCTACGCGGGATAGGTCTAATCTTTTGGCTAGTGCCCCGAGATTTATTCTTGGATCGTAGAATTGTATTAGTTCGAGTAGTTCGAGATCGTTGTAATCGATGCTTAACAGTATTTTTGAATCTCTATGTACAAGTTTTCTATAGGTGTCGCCATAAGGGTTTTTGAATTCCGGTTTGTCCAATGTGTTTGGACCATAAATGGTTTAGGGGTTTGTAGTTTAAAAATATTTCATCCTAGTTTAAAGGTTAAAACGCAGATACCGGGTCCTCTATGGGGTCTCCGCCGGGGCTGTCGGCGTAGGTCGATATGAACAGTGCTAGTATTACTAGTGCTAGGGGTATTAGCCTCTTGTCCTCTAGGAGGGTTTTCAGGTATATGAGGAGTTGTGTCTTGCTCATGGTTCTCTCCATCATTGTATACTTTAATTACAGTAGATATGTTTTTATAAAGTTGAATGAGTTTTCATAGAGAGTGCACGGTGTAGATGGACCTATATTTGGCTAATAGTGCGTATATATGGAATCACTGGTAATGGAGAGATTTAAACATTTGAACAAGTGTTGGTCTTTTTGCCGTGGAAGCAAATTGTTTAGTTGATGCGTTAATTATGCAACTTATTCAAAAGAATTAGAGGTGATGGTTTGGCTAACGGTGTTAGAGGGTACTAGGTAGCATTATTGTTTTAGAGCGGTCGCCATTTTCTTGGCGTGCCCTGCCTGGATGCATGGGTGGGGTTTCTTTCCATTATTGCAGAATTTATTTGTTTTAATTGCTTGTGCTGGACGCATATGCTTGGTGATGATGGCTGGATCGCTATTATGGTTTAGATACATGTAACATGGTAGGGGTTTGTGATGTTAACATGACCTTATGGGTTATAGTGCCCCTACTGTTACTCGGTGAGAGTCCTGACTAGTAGGTCTCCTATAGTGGTCAGCAAGGCTGATGAGGCGCTTATCAGGCTGGTTAGGAAGCTGGCTGAGAGTGTTGATGGCGACGTGGATAAGGGTGTCGCCACCCTCGCCGCCAGCCTTATTGTTGAGAAGGGCCTCAAGGACCCCAGGCTGCTCAGGATAGTGTTCTACTACCTGTACGGCGGTAAAGGGGTTAAGCTGACCAAGGAGGACAGGATGGTGCTTGAGAAGCTGCGCACAGCTGTGAAGGAGGCTCTGGAGAAGTATAGGAGGAGCCAGGTCATAGAGGTTATCCTGGACACCCAGACCTTCGCGGTCAAGAAGGTGCAGAGCTACGGGGGCGAGAAGGAGGAGGGTGAGGAAGAGGACCCGGTAATGATGTTCCTCCTGTTCACCGAGTACATGGCCGGCGCCTGAACCTCAGAGCTGAAGGGGTCGGCCTAGTCGTTCCTAGTCACGTCCCTGAGTCTTTCAACCCCGCCCACAAGCTCTATGATCTCTGCAACCTCGGGTGGCACCAGTTCTCTCCACTGGGGGTCGCCGCGGGCTATGAGCCTCCTGATGTACTCTCCCCTAAGTTTCTCCCGGTCGTAGCAGGGGGGCTCCTCCACCCTGAGGCCGGCGTCGCGGAAGACTCTGGATATAACGGGGTTTCTGGTCACTATGGACTCCACGGGTGGCACCATGTTGATCACGTAATGGGCCCTGCCAACGTGGATCTCCATGGTTGGGAGGCAGCTAGTTATAACCCGCTCCAGCGGGATCCCTGCGCCCCGGAGGGCCTCCCTTATCATCCAGACCCTCTCCCCGGCGGTGAACGGGTTCCTCTCTGTGTGGCTTTCTGACGCCATGCCTACCATGATGACCGCCTCATCGTACCTCTCGAGGATCCACTCGACAACCTTCAGGTGGCCCTTGTGGAATGGTTGGAACCTGCCGAAGAACAGGGCTCTCCTGGCATGCCTCACCAAGCCTAGACCCTCACGGGTCTATGGGGGCGATGGATTATTAAATAATCCCGGCCCACAGCATGGCCGGGAGTGCTGGCCCATGGATCCGTTAAGCAGCATCACCATTCTTGCTGCAGCGATGTTCGCCGGCTTTATGGGCGCCCTCCTCGGAATCGGCGGCGGAAGCATCATGGTGCCCGTCTTCACGGTTACCCTGGGGATAAACGTCAAGGTAGCAGTGGCTACAAGCCTCACGGCCCTGATAGCCACAAGCGCCATCAGCAGCTCCGTCTATCTTCGGAAGAGGCTGGTGAACCTGAGACTCGCCGTTGTCCTGGAGGGAGCAACCATTGTCGGGTCGGTTACAGGCGCCTCCATAGCCGCAGCCATACCGGACTGGGCCGTGGAGACGATGTTCGGCATAGTGCTCTTCTACGCATTCACCGTGATGATCTACCGCACACTGAAACCCCCCAAGGCTAAGGAGACGGGTGGCGGCAGGTTCTCCTACTACGACGACGCTCTCCGCAGGGTGGTGAGCTACGACTACAGGAACCTCCCCGCAGCAACGGGGCTCAGCTTCTTCGCAGGCATGGCCTCGGGGATGCTGGGTATAGGCGGCGGAACGGTGAAGGTACCTATACTCGACCTCGTGGCCGGGCTACCCATGAAGGCGGCTGTGGCGACCAGCAGCTACATGATAGGTATAACGGCGTCCGGCGGCTCCCTGGTATACCTGTTCAAGGGCCTCATAGATCCCCACATAGTGGCCCTGGCGGTGGTGGGCATAATAGTAGGGTCCAGGCTGGGGGCCGCCGTCATGACGAGGCTAAGGTCAAGGGTCCTCAGAATAATCTTCAGCGTGTTCCTCGCCTACTACGCTGTGAGGATGCTTATGAGGGGTGCCGCGGGATGGTGGAGCTAGCCGAGCTATCCCAGCTCCTCAGGGCTGGAGTCCTGGCTGGCCTGGCCCTCATGTTGGCCGGCCTAGCCCTGGGCTCCCACATGGTCACCACTGTGGGCGTCCTAACCCTGATCCTGACCCCGGCTGCGGGCCTCGTGTACGCTGCCCTCATACTACTGGGCGAGCGGGACGGCAGGATCTACGCTGCAGCAGCAATCCTGGACCTCGCCCTGATCCTGGGGACCCTCGCCTACATGGCCCTGATCCGTTGATCGGATTTAAACAGCCATGTAAATTTTATTCATTCTTGTATAAGCAAATGTTAAAAACTCGTTTACCAACCCCCGAAATAGGGACTAGTTATGTCGACACCCCCCAGCCCCTCGAGGAGAGCTTTTCTCCAGATACTCGGATCCGCCGCCATAGCAGGCGTCTTGGGCTACGCCGCAGGCTCCTCCCTGGCCCCCCGCAAGACTGTTACAACCACCACAACCGTCACCCAGCAGGCAGGCGCCGAGACGGTCACCACGACCGTAACCAAGACGCCCGCCGCCAAGCTCACAGCCGCCTGGATCTACGTGGGCCCCATAGGCGACGCCGGGTGGACCTACGCACACAACGCCGGCAGAGAACACGCCACCAGCGTATTCGGCGACAAGCTGGACGCCAAATACGTGGAGAGTGTCCCCGAAACCGGGGCCAAGCAGGTAATCCAGCAGATGATCGAGGACCAGGGCGCCAAGGTGGTCTTCGCCACCAGCTTCGGCTACTACACCGCGATCCAAGAGCTAGCCAAGAAGTACCCCGACGTCTGGTTCTGGCACTGCAGCGGCCCCTACGAGTTCTTCACCGACCTCCCCAACGTGGGCACATACTTCGCGGAGCTCTACCAGGCCTACTACCTTAACGGCCTCATAGCCGGGGCCGTGACCCAGACCGGCAAGGTGGGCTACGTGCCCGCCTTCCTGATCCCCGAGGTGGTGAGGCACATCAATGCCTTCGCCCTGGGCGCCAGGGACGGCTATAGGCTGGTCCACGGCAAAGACAAGGACGTCACAGTGTACCTGGCGCCCGAGCTGAAAGCCTGGTTCGCCCCCGACAAGGCGGAGATCAGCGCCAGGAACCTCGTAGACAACTACGATGTCGACGTGATAGCGTTCACCGAGGACACCTACACCATCCCCAGCGTCGCCGAGGATTACCAGTCCAAGGGCAGGAAGGTTTGGAGCTTCAGCCACTACAGCGACATGAGCAGGTTCGCCCCCAACGCGATCCTGACTGGCCAGCTGGTGAACTGGGGCCCCATATACGAGTACATCCTGGCCCGCCTATACGCTGGCGACCCCCGGAAGGAAGACATCTGGGCCAGGATAGGCGACTTCATGCCCATAAGGTGGAGGAAGCCCGCCGAACAGAGCACCCTGGGCAAGGTGGAGGGCGCCGTATACCTGCCCCCCATAAAGGAGGAGGCCGTCCCCGCAGCAGCCGTCAAGCTGGCCAAGAAGCTGTACGAGGACATGAAGGAACTCATCTTCGAGCCCTTCAGCGGCTACGACCCCATAACTGGGGAGCCGAGGGAGATAAGGGACACCGACGGGGAGGTCAGGATACCCAAGGGCGGCAGGCTGGGACGCCACGAGCTGTGGAGCGACGAGGAGATGAACTGGTTCCTGGACAACATTGAGAAGCTCTAGCCCCCGCGAGGGGCTAGCTTTTTCTCCTTCAAAACAGATTTCGCAAGTAAACCCCGGCTCGCCGGAAGGGGGAAGCGTTGTCGGACTGCCCAGTGCTCGTCGAGATGAGGGGCATAGTGAAACGGTACCCCGGCGTCGTGGCCAACGACCATGTAGACTTCACTCTATGCAGCGGCGAGATCCACGGGCTCCTCGGCGAGAACGGTGCAGGGAAGACAACCCTCATGAGCATACTCTACGGCTCTGTGAAGCCCGATGCAGGCACTATACTGGTAGGGGGCTCCGAGTACAAGCCCCGGAGTCCCCGGGACGCCCTGAAGAGGGGCATAGTCATGGTCCACCAGCACTTCAAGCTGGTGGAGACGCTTACGGTCCTGGACAACATAGTCCTTGCCGCCCGAGGCGCTGGCCTCGGATACTCGAGGGCGGAGCTGAGAGAGAGGCTGGCCAGGGTATCGGAGCGCTACGGGCTCTACGTGGACCCCGACGCTAGGGTGTGGCAGCTATCGGCCAGCGAGAAGCAGAAAGTCGAGCTAGCCAGAGCCCTTGTGCTGGACGCCAGGATACTCATACTGGACGAGCCCACAACGGTCCTAGCCCCCTCGGAGGTCGAGGGGCTCTTCGACCTGATTAGGGCGATGAAGCGGGACGGGAGAAGCATAGTATTCATAACCCACCGGCTGGGCGAGGCGCTGGCTGTCTGCGACAGAATAACCGTGCTTAGGAAGGGTAGGGTGGCCGGCGTTATAGATCTCTCCAGAGAGAGGGCTACTCCCACCATGCTGACCAGGATAATGTTCGGCGAGGAGCCTCCGCCCCCGCCGGTCAGGAGGGAGAGGAGGCGTGGACGCAGGGTCCTCCTAGTGGAGGACCTGTGGGTCCGCGGAAACAGGGGCCACTGGGCCGTCAGGGCAGTCTCCTTCAACCTCTTCGAGGGCGAGATCCTAGGAATAGCGGGTGTAGCTGGCAACGGGCAGCTGGAGCTGGTGGAGGCAATAGTGGGTCTCAGAAGGCCGGAGAGGGGAAGGATACTTATTGACGGGTTCGACGCCACTGGCGCCAGCGCCAGGGTGCTGGTAGATGAGGGTGTCGCATACATTCCGGAGGACAGGGTGGGCATGGGAGTAGTCCCAGGCCTCACGGTGGCAGAAAACACTGTTCTCCGCGGATACTGGAGGAGAGGGTTCTACGAGAGGGGCGTCATCAGGTGGCCAGCTGTGGAGAGACACGCCGAGAGGATTGTCAAGGAGTTCGACGTCAAGGTGGGCAGCGTATCATTCCCTGTGGAAACCCTGTCCGGCGGCAATATTCAGAGGCTCATAGTCGGGAGAGAGATAAGCCTCGGCCCCCGGATACTGGTGGCCTACAACCCCACCAGCGGCCTGGACGCCAGAGCTGCTGCCTTCATAAGGAGGGAGCTCGCAGCCATGGCAGACGAGGGCGCAGCCATAATCCTGGTCTCCGAGGATCTGGACGAGATCCTCATGCTGAGCGACAGGGTGGGAGTAATGTATAAGGGCGTGCTGCTAGGCCCCCTCACCAGGGAGGAGGCGAGCCGGGAGAAGGTCGGATACATGATGGCCACCGGAACCGGTGTTTAGCCATGAGATTGAAGCCTTCAGACCGGCTGGCCACCACGCTGGCCCTTACCGCCTCACTGAGTGTTGCCCTGCTGGTATTCGCCGCCATCCTGGGGACCCATGGGTACAGCGTCACGGGGTTCGCCAGGGTTGTCTCCTCAGGCTTCTGGCCTCCCGAGAACCTGTCGTGGAGGCTCAGCTCCATATTCATCAACTCGCTCCCCGTACTGTTCCCGGCCCTGGGCCTCATAGTAGCCTTCCGCATGGGGTTCTGGAACATAGGCGCTGAGGGCCAGCTGCTCGTGGGCATGGCTGCCGCCACCTGGGTGGGGGTCTTCCTGGCCGACAGGCTTCCAGGCGCATCGGTGTTACCAGCCATGGTTGTGGCGGCGTTCGTGGCTGGAGCCCTGTGGGCGGCGGGCCCAGCACTGTTGAGGGTGTGGCTGGGGGTGAACGAGGTCCTCACCACCCTCATGCTAAACTACGTGGCGGTTCACCTGGTCAACTACCTAGTGGAGTACAGGTGGAAGGATCCCCGTGGCTTCGGCTTCATAAGGACGCCTCCCCTCCACGAGTCCGCTAGGATAGGGGCGGCTGAGGGGGCCGTACTGGTGGTGCTGGCGGCGGGCCTGGTCTACTTCATGCTGAGGTACACCCAGCTCGGCTTCGAGCTTAGGATCATAGGGTCCAGCCCCAAGGCAGCCAGGTACGCCGGGATAAGCTACGCCAAGGTGACACTGCTGGCCATGCTGATCAGCGGCGGGCTGGCGGGGCTGGGCGGAATGAGCGTGGTGGCAGGCCTCACAGGGGAACTCATGGAGGCCCAGAGGATGTCGCCGGGCTACGGGTATACCGGGATCATAGCCGCCTGGCTCGGCAGGCTACACCCCGCCGCAGTGGTTGCGGCGTCCCTTTTCCTGGGCCTCATCTACGAGAGACAGTCGGTGCTCCAGGCCACCATGAGGCTGGGCGTAGGCTACACCATGCTTTTCAACGGCCTGCTCCTCTTCGCAGCCATAAGCTCCACGTACCTGGAGAAGAGGCTTAGGGAGGCTGGTAGGCTTGGCTGACCTCGAAATGGTTCTCTCCAATCTCATGAGGTACGCCG
>WAQK01000002.1 GCA_015520265.1 Pyrodictiaceae archaeon
CAGCTCAAAATACCTCTGCCCACTAGGGGCCTGTCGGTCCAGGAGATCCTGGAGTCCATCCTAGAGTACCTGGAGGACAACAATATGTACGCCATCCTTGCGCTGGACGAGTTCGACTACTTTGTCAACGTGGCGGGCTCCGACTCGGTGTATTTCCTGATAAGGCTGTACGACCAGTACCCCTACAGGGTTAAGAGGCTTAACTACATTTTCATAGCCAGGGACATTTCGAGCCTGGGGCTCCTCGACTCCGCCGCCCAGAGTTACCTTGTCAGGAATATCGTGGAGTTCAGGCCCTACTCTTCCAGGGAGCTCTACGACATACTGGTGAACAGGGTTGAGGAGGCCTTCTATCCAGGCACGGTTGACGAGGAGGTTGTAAGGTACATAGCCGACATAACGGGGAGGGAGAAGGGCTCGGGCAACGCTAGGATAGCGCTAGAGACCCTCCTGGTGGCGGGCGAGATAGCCGACAGGGAGGGTGCTGGCAGGGTTACCGTGGAGCACGTTAGGAAGGCCAACACTCTGGTGAATCCCGATGCAACCATGGTCATGGATACGCTGATCTACCTGCCGCTCCACGAGATCATTCTGCTCCTAGCCGCGGTAAGAGTGCTAAGGGAGAGGGAGAAGGCCTATGTGAGGATAGGCGACGTGGAGCGGGAATACAGGAAGATCTGCGAGCAGCTGGGCGAGAGGCCCCGGAGGCACACCCAGGTCTACGAGTACGTGTCCAATCTCAAGAAGCTGGGGGTCATAGAGGTTAAGGCCTCCGGGAAGGGGTATAGAGGCAGGAGCACGTTGATAGCGATAAACATTGGGCCCCTCTCCCTCTTCGAGGAGAGGCTCATGGAGCTTATAGAGAAGAAGGGAGGAGTATGGCATTGAGCCTCGGCCTCGACGAGATCTTCTCCAGCAGGGGGCGGGTCCGCGTGCTCCTAGCCCTCTTCAGGCTCGGAGAGGCCAACATTACGAGGATAGTCAGGGAGACGGGGATGCACCACAAGATCGTGGCCGCCCACCTGGAGAAGCTTGTCGAGGCCGGGCTTGCCGTCGAGAAGCGCTATGGTAGGCTCAGGATCTTCAGGATAAACTACTCTAACCCCAAGACAATTATAGTCCGCGATCTGCTAGAAGTTCTGAGCGGTGAACAGCCCTGAGCGTCAGGATGGTCGACATAACAGGCAAAAAGGAGGTATACAGGGAAGCTACGGCCTATGGCAGGATCAGGCTTAGGGAGGAGACCGTGGCCAGGATAAGGGAAGGCAGGGTGGAAAAGGGCGACGTGGAAGCCGTGGCTAGGGTGGCGGCGATCCTGGCTGTGAAGAAGACGCCCGAAGTGGTGCCCCTCTGCCATCCAATACCGATCACCGGCGTTGAGGTGGAGATACGTGTTAGGGACAGCTGGGTGGAGGTGTGGGTCACCGTTAGAACCACTGCAAGGACCGGTGTAGAGATGGAGGCCCTCACAGGCGTCTCAGCAGCCCTCCTGGCTGTGTGGGATATGGTCAAGAAGTATGAGAAGGACGAGAAGGGCCAGTACCCGGACACGGTTATAGAGGAGGTTAGAGTGGTCGAGAAGGTTAAGAGGGCGTCCAAGGAGTGAGGGTTGAGGGCCCGCCACGTAGCCTTTAAATTATACTATGATGGCTCTGCCTTCCATGGCTTCCAGAGGCAGCCTGGAGTCAAAACCGTGGAGGGCGAGATCCTCCATGTTCTAGCCAGCCACGATTGCCTGTATGGCGGCGATCCTAAGGAGGCCCTATACTCCGCTGCGAGCAGGACGGATGCCGGCGTCCATGCACTGGGCCAGGTGGTGGGCTTTCTGTCCACCTGCGATCCCCTGGACACGGCGCTCCTGATTAATCGCGAGCTGAGGCCCCGCGTCTACGTGTGGGGTGTTCGGGGCGAGGCTCCGCCGGAGTTCCACGCCAGGTACTGGGCTGTGGAGAGAACCTACGTCTACCTGGCTGGCCCACTCAGCGCTGACATCTTCCTTGCCGAGACTATCCTTTCCGGGTTCAGGGGTGTTAGGAAATACCCCGTGGACTCTGGGTCACCCTATAGAAGGGTGACGCGTATAGGCGTGGAGGAATGGGAAAGATTCGTGGTGATCAAGGTTTCGGGGGACAGTTTTGCACGGAGACAGGTTAGGAGGATGATTGGCATGATTATGGCAGCCGCGCGGGGAACCTATTCATCCTATGGCTCGGTTAGGCCGGCTGCCCCGGAGAGGCTGGTCCTCCTGGACGTAGTATATCCCTTCTCCTTCCACGTCCCCAGGAGCCTGGCTAGGGGGCTGACCGAGGTGCTTTGCGGCAAGGGTGGCCCCGTCCACAGGTACCTCTGCCGCCTCGCGGCGAGCCTCAGTGGCGCCGGGACCTAAGGTGGCGGAGCACGTCGTTGGCCACGGGGCCTGCCAGATACTTCACCATGGCTTCGGTGAGGTCTAGGCCCCTGGCCAGCCTGGCGGCGTACTCGGGTTTGTGGCGGAATATTATCTGGAGGAAGGGTATTATGTCGCTTTTCACGGTCGACCTGGAGGTGTGGAGCCTGCGGGCCAGGTGGGAGGCTAGTGCCTCCCTCACCTCCCGGGTCTTCTTGGTGCGCGCCATCACGAGTATCCTTTGGGGGAAGCTGTACTTGGTCCACTTGAACCTGGTCTTCCTCATGGAGAAGGCGACGCCGGGACCTACCATGTCGTACACGTAGCTTAGGAGGTCCCAGGCGCCGGTCCGCTTTATCCTGCCCATGTAGACCGAGGCTCTGCTCAGGGCCTCGTAGGCCCTCCACCTGTCCTCCGGGTCTGTGAGCTGGGCTGGTATGTTTTCGTTAAGCCACTCCATAAGCATCTCGTGGTCAACGCTGCTGTGGGTGGCTGCCTGCCTGGCCTGCCAGGCGTACTTGGACATGAAGATCTTCCGCAGAACCTCGAAGGGGTCGTACTGCCTGTCCCTATACCTGACCAGGTTTTGGGCTAGTTCCTTGGTGACCCTGCCGTACGCCTCGGCTATGGCTTGGAGGTCGTTGATGGCTGAGCGCAGGTCGCCTTCACTCCTTGTCGCTATGACCCTTAGGGCCTCGGGATCGCACTCAACGCCCTCGGCCTTACATATCCTGCTCAGTACCGAGACCGTGTCCCTGAGGCCAAGGCGCTTGAACCTGACTAGGAGCGATGCGTCCCTGAGGGGGCGGAGCTGGGGGCTCCAGGGGTCGTTGGCGGTCATGACCACCGGGTGCCGTGTGGCTTCAAGCAGCTCCAGTATGGCGTCGAGGGCTCCGCGGTCGGCGGTTCCAGAGATCCCGTCGACCTCGTCTAGCAGTATTATTTTGCCCCTGGCGAAGAGGCTTGTCTGGCTGGCAGCCACTTTGGCTACCCTGTCTATGTCCTCCCTCCTCCTGAAGTCGCTGGCGTTCATCTCGACCAGTTCTAGGCCCTTCTCCCTGGCTATTGCTTCGACCAGGCTGGTCTTGCCGCAGCCGGCGGGGCCGTAGAGCAGGGCGGCCCTCTTGGCTGGCCTGGAGCCCCTCAACCACTGCTCTATCCATGGTAGGAGGAGCTTCTTTGCCTCATCCTGGTCTGCTACTTCGTCCACCTTTCTGGGCCTGTACTTGACGACCCAGGGGATCCGCCTGGCCGTGCTCATTCCTGCTACCTCGTCTTCATACCTAGGAGGGTGAGCCAGGCTAGGAGGGCGTTGAGCTGGATCTCGTCGTCTCCTCCCTCGACTAGGCGGAACTGGATCTCGCCTATGTAGTCTGCCGCCATCACTCTCTGCTCCTCCGTCAGACTCACATCGTTGCTGAAGATCTCTCTGTGTATCTGCTTCACTATGTCGAGGCCGCTTAGCCCGTACTCTATCATGAGTTGCCTCAGTTTGCTGCGGGCTCCGGTGAAGTCGCCCTTGAGGGCCAGCTGGATCATCTCCCTAACCTCCTTGGGGTGGGCTAGTCCGACCACCTTGTACACGTTGACTGTGGTCACCTCTCCCAGGGCCGCGGCGGCCTGGAGTATGTTAATGGCCCTCCTCATGTCGCCCTCCGAGATCTCGTAGATCGTCTCGAGCCCCTCCTCCTCGTACTCTACTCCCTCCTGATCGGCTATCCATTTCAGCCTGGCAACCACGTCCTCCTTCTTGAGCGGAGTGAACCTGAAGAAGGCGCACCTGGACTGGATGGGCTCGATGATCTTGCTGGGGAAGTTTGCTATCAGTATGAACCTGGTCGCCGCCGTGTAGAGCTCCATCAGCCTCCTCAGCGCCTGCTGTGCGTCGGCCGTCATGTTGTCGGCCTCGTCCAGCAACACTATCTTGAAGGGCACATCCCCGGTGACCCGGCTTCTCGCGAACTCCTTGACCTTGGTTCTAATAGTGTCTATCCCTCGCTCGTCTGAATTGTGTAGTAGTATTGGTATTGTTCCGGCGAAGAACATGTTATTGCCAGGCACTGAAACATCATAGACATAGTCGTTGTAGTCGGTCAGCTCTACGGACACCACCTTTATGACATGGATATCCGACTTGGCTAGGAGTTTCAGTGTCTCCAGTCTTCTCCTCTGCTCCTCTGTTAAGAGGGGCTCCTCTACAGTGTCGAGCAGTTTTTGCAGTTTGTCTTTGGAGATCGTCTCCTTGCCCTCGTAAAGTTGGTGTCTTAGCTCGTATCTCCAGTTAATCTTCACTGCTCTGCCTACTTCTTCGAAGAACTTGATGAAGGGCTTGGCGGGTAAGAGGTCGGACTTCTTGTATTTCATGGAGCCTTTCCATATTAGTCGCACCTCTCTGTCGTAGATGGAGCTCTCTATTCCAGATATTCTTGCGAGCCATGCTACGTCTATTAGTAGCTCTTTGGACGTACTCACTATTCTGACGACAGAGCCCCAGGCCCCGGAGCCGTCGCCTTGGTATAAACCTTTGAGGAACTCTATTCTTTGCCGGGACGGGGCTTCATATAGTATGCCGGGCACCCGCTTGTTTCCGGCATGTGTCCCTTTGCCATCGTAAACGGCTTCTTTGACGAATCTGCTAAGGCTCGTTGACAATAATCTTACCTGGTAGGATGAGGTTTTTGACCGGTCAAACCCCGAGTGCCCAACGTTTTCGTATATTGGTATGTGGTATTTTGACGCTACTTCTATTACGTGCTTAATTGTTTCGGCTTCGCGGGGATAGCCTAGAGTTATGACTAGCTGTCCAGAAGTTAGGGTTCCTCGGCTGGTTTTGCGGAACCCAACTGCTCCCTCGGCCACGTATAGTCCAAGTAGCCACGCTAGTTCAGGGTCTAGCCTGAGGCGGCTAGGGGTCTTCGTCCTCGCTGTTCTATGTTTCAGCTTAAGCTCTATTACTGTCTCTCTGCCTGGTAGACGGGTAACAAAGGAGACCAGGTAGTCTCCAGGCTTCAGGTCTTTGGCAGACTTCTCTACAAGCTCGCCGTTTTCTCCTATAACCATGACCGAGTGGTTGCCTGTGAGTTCTATGGTTCCTCCGCCCTTCACTTTTACTTTCAGGATTTTGTGTGCTTTGTGCCTGATGAGCCAGGATGCTTTCCGCCACTCGACCTTACCGGTGTCCGGGTTGAAGGTTAGGACCTCGAGGTCCTGTGTCTTCACATACTCGCCGTCGCCTATCCTTAGGATCCTGCCGCTCTGGAAGTATTTCTCATCAAGTTCGGCAAACTTTACCCTCTTCACCCTTCCGCCGATTCTGACGAGTACTGGGGTGTTTTTGGACACCGAGGCGTTTAATTCTAAAACATATCTACCATAATTCTCTCCATAAAGATCGTGGGCTAAGGCCAAGGCTATTGTGGTTTTCCCTGTGCCGGGCGGACCTGCGAAGAGGAGGTGGGGGAGGTTCCTTTCTTTGATGTACTTTTTGAGTCTGGTCACGATGTCTTCCTGGTTGACGACTTCGTCGAGGGTGCGGGGCCTGTATTTCTCAGCCCATAGAAGCTCGGCTTCCACCATTCCCGGTCTACCTCTCTTTTCTCCGGATCAATGTTTGGTGCACGGTATATAATGCTTGGTTCCCTGTGGGTGCGGGGATACCACTATTTAAGGGGGTTCCCGGTTATATTGGGGGTGGAGTAGAGCGTTATGCTCGAACTGTTACACCACCGTCTCTCGGCGCTGGAGGAGGAGTACCTGGAGAAGCCTGTGAGGGTGCTGGTGCTCAGGGACCATACCCTCACGCTACCTGGGGGCAGCGTCGAGCTCCGGAAGGGGACGGAGATGGAGATCCCGAGGAGGGCGGCCAGGCTGCTCCAGGCCAGGGGCGTCGTCGAGGTGCGGGATGAAGGCCTCAAGCTGGAGGATATTGCCAGGATACATTTCTCGGAGATGGAGACCCGCAGCCCTGCCGAGATAGCGAGGCTGCCCCCCGACTTCTACATGAGGGCCAAGGAGTACATGGCCTTGGTGGAGGAGAGGCTCAGGTCCCTGGACCCCCAGGCCTTCGAGGAGAAGAAGAGGGCCGAGCTGTTCCTAAGCGAGATCATATCCCACAGGCTGAGCCTGATCCTCCGCCTCCTCCAGAGCGGCGTCAAGCTGGCTAAGGTTATGGATAAGCTTACACCTGAGGAGCAGGTTCTATACGAGGCCCTCTCAACCCTCCTGGAAGAGTGGAGAAAGAGGGTGGCCGGATACCTGGAGGGAGGTGAAGGGTGAGCGTCCAGGCAGTGGAGGGCGTGGTTATAGATGCGAAGAGGGAGTTCCTCCTCTTCCTGAAGACGTTTAGGGATAGGCAGGGTGTCCTTAAGTACAGGGAACGGATCAAGGAGATGGTCTCCCTTAAGAAGACCAGCGTGACGGTGGATCTCAACGACCTCTACATGTATAACCCGAAACTCGTGTCCCTGCTGGTGAGGAACCCGGAGCCCGTCCTTGAAGCCGCGTCCGAGGCGCTGCGGGAGATAGTCAGGCAGGAGGACCCCGTCTTCGCCGACGCTGTGGACAGGTTCTTTGTACGCGTCAAGCACATGCAGACTGTCAAGCTGAGGGAGCTTCGCAGCGAGTATGTTGGCCGACTCGTCATGGTTGAGGGCATCCTGGTTAGGGCCACGCCGGTCAAGGAGAAGCTGATCAAGTCTGTGCTCAGACATGTGGGTGAGGAAGGGGAACACGAGTTCACCTGGCCGCCGGAGGGGGAGATGCACGACGAGTTCGAGCTACCAGCCGAGTGCCCGGTATGCGGCGGCAGACCGCCCTTCAGGCTTGTGCCCGAGAAATCGGTTTACGCTGACTGGCAGAAGGTAGTTATACAGGAGAAGCCCGAAGAGGTTCCCCCAGGGCAGCTGCCGAGGAGCATAGAGGTGATCCTTACACGCGACCTGGTAGACCTGGCTAGACCCGGCGACCGCGTCTCGGTAACAGGCGTTCTAAAGGTGCGGCCAGTAGGCTCCCTCAAGCGGGGCACGGGTAAGCCGCCCATATTCGACATGTACATAGACGCAGTCCACATAGACGTGTCCCAGAAACTCCTCGAAGAAGTAATGATAACCAAGGAGGACGAGGAGAAGATAAAGAACCTGGCCAAAGACCCCTGGATAAGAAAAAGAATCATAGCCAGCATAGCGCCCGGCATCCACGGACACTGGGACATAAAGGAGGCAATAGCCCTAGCCCTATTCGGAGGCGTACCAAAACAACTAGAAGACGGCACACGCATCAGAGGAGACATCCACGTACTCATAATAGGCGATCCGGGCACCGCTAAGAGTTTGACGTACAGCGAGCATATTCTGGTGATCGACGAGAAGGGCTTGATAGACTTCAGACCAATAGGCGAAATCGTCGATGAATACATGGAAAGGTTTAGGGAAAAGGTGGTTGTACGCGGCGAGACAGAGGAGCTTCCACTAGACGCCGTTGGAGTAAGACTATACACCGTGGCGATTTCACCGGTAACGTTTAAACCCGAAGTGAAGCGGATTAAGGCTCTAATACGGCACGATGCCCCTAGGAAGGTTGTAGTCCTCAAGACAAGGTTCGGTAGGAGGGCGATAATAACCAAGGACCACAGCCTGATAGGGTTCGACACGGCGACATCTATGCTTGCAGCAGTTAAGCCTTCCGACGCCTTCAAGAGGAAAATGCTAATACCAGTACTTCGCGACCTCGCGCCGCTCCGGAGGAAGATAGCCAAATACGCCGAGATCGGAGGAAGGAGGGTGGAGCTTGACTGGGATCTCGGCTATCTCATAGGGTTCTTCCTGGGAGACGGCACGGTAACCAAGGTATCTTCAGGGGAGAGAATCGAGATAATCACTACTAGCTCTGAACTTGCGGAATACCTAGCCCGCATACTACATCGTAAACTAGGGGTACGTTGCAGAGTATATATGAGGAGAGGAGCCAACCACGAACAGTACTGGCTGATTCTCACGGATAAGAAGCTCGTAGAGTGGATGAAGGCTAACTGTTTCGTTGAGGTCAGCCGGAAGACCAAGGTCAAGGGAGAGCTGGCCAGATATAAGAGAGTTCCAAAAGTGGCATACAATGCTCCTAGAAGCTTCGTCGAAGGTGTGGTTTCGGGGCTTATCGATAGCGACGGCACCATAGTCCCGCCAGGCATAAAGCACGGTAAACGCTGGAGAGGGGAGATTGTAATCTCAACCACAAGTAAACCACTGGCCTACGGGGTATCAATGCTTCTAACCATACTAGGATTACAGCACACTATAAGATACTCCCATACAACCTACAAGGGTAGAAAAGTCCAGTACTTCAGCATATATATCTCCGACCCCGGTGTAAAGCAGGTAGCCAGGCTAATAGAGCCATCTAAGCGTGGCAAAATAGCTCTTCTAACGGCAGAGGGGCGTAGCATAGTTGACAGGGTCCCTGTGAGCGAATCCCTGACAAGAGTCCTGGCCCTCCTGGGGCTTAATAGCAGGAGAAACGGTGATAGGGCCTTCTCCGGCGAAGTTCGAGGAAAAATCTACAGAGGATACGTTGGAAGAGAGTATGCAGGCAAGATACTGGGCGAACTAAGCAAAGTCCTCTCGGACAGGAAGCTGGCTGGACTAGATGATACACAGGCAAATATCGTGCAAGGGATCCTCGGCAATATGCAGAACCTTGTCATGAACACCCTAATCACCTGGGACACGATAAAATCCATAGAAGAAGTCGACATCAAGGAGATAGAGCCGGAACACAATAAATACGTCTACGACATCTCCGTAGAAGACCATGAGAACTTCGTCGGAGGACTAGGCAACATCTTCCTACACAACAGCCAGCTACTGCAGTTCGCCGCCAGGGTGGCACCACGAGGCATATACACCAGCGGTAAAGGCAGCAGCGCCGCCGGGCTGACCGCGGCCGTCCTCCGCGACAAGACTACAGGCGAATACTACCTTGAGGCGGGAGCACTAGTACTGGCCGACGGCGGGCTGGCAGCCATCGACGAAATAGACAAGATGAGGAGCGAGGATAGAAGCGCCATACACGAGGCGCTCGAACAGCAGAGCTATCATAAGGACTTCGAGATTCTGCTTGCGGATGGGAGGAAAGTTAGGATAGGGGAACTGGTGGACGAACTTATCAAGAAGAACAGGGATAGGGTGATCCTCGGCAGAGACACAGAGGTGCTTCCGGTCCGCGGTCTCCGGGTTATGGCGTACGATCTGCGTAGGAAGAAAATTGTTCCAGTAGAGGCGGTAAGTGTTAGCCGCCATAAGGCGCCCCGGAGGTTTGTCAGGATCACGTTCAGCAACGGGAGAACTATCGTGGTGACGCCTGAACACCCTATCGTAATATGGAAAGATGGGAAATTCGGTATAGTAAGGGCCGACATGCTGCAGGCTGGCACCATAGTGCCGGGTATAAGAGAATACCTGATAGAAAGGAGAGGCGGCGGTATATTCTCCAAGTTGGCCAAGGAATTCGGCATAGATAATCTTGAGGTCCTCGCTAGATTCATCGGGTTCCTCTTATCCGACGGCTTTGTCTACAGCAATCCTGACAACGGGTACTATGAGATCGGCTTCAGCAACACTAACACCAGGATCATCGAAGAGTTCAAGGAGACCCTCCGCCTGATGAAATTAAAGTACTCCGAACAAGTACAGAAAACCTCAACGAGGAGAAAGAAGCCACTCTACACTGTAAGGATAATCTCCAAGAATCTCTATAACAGCCTCGCCAAATACTTCCCAGAAATAATGCTAAAAGACCCTGAAGGAGAGGAAAGGCCTTCAAGGCATCGCCGCATCCCGGCCCTCATCTTCGAAATGCCAGAAAAAGCCAGAAAAGCCTTCCTAAACGCTTTCTTCAAGGGCGACGGATTCGTAGATAATTATAGGGTAGGGTTCGCAACATCGTCTAGTCGGCTTGCCGAGGACCTACAAGACTTACTCCTCACGCTAGGAATATACTCATACATATTCAAAGAAACTGCTGATAGTGGCCGAACCTACTACAAGGTAATCATCTCTGGCACCGATGACATGAAGAAGCTGGCCGAAATAATAGTTGACGACGAGAGGTACCCCAGAGTAGTAAAACTCATCGATGTCTCGTCGAGAAGGAGGAACTACCGTGATGTGATGCCATACGAGCTTGCCTCAAAGCTGAGAACCCTGCTAAACGAGCTTGACATAAACGACGGCCAAGTATCAATCCATGTTGCAAAGAGGTACAGTATGCACAGAGAGAGGATTAAAGAGTACCTAGAAGAGGTCAAACCAAGGCTAAGAAGGCTGGAAGATGCTGTTAGGCGCGGAGATATAAATACCGTCAGGAAGCTCGTAAAAATATCAGAGCTTTCCAGGGAACTCAGCACACCCTACTCGACATTGAAATACAGGCTCCTCGTCAAGCAAGACCCCGGACTAGCCTCACTGGTACTCAGTAAAGCTAAGCATCGGATCAGTATGTTAAAACAGCTGGTCTCGGAGATAGAGCAATACGTGGACGGCAACATAAGGTTCCTGAGGGTTAAAAGCGTTGAAATCATAGAAAATACTGATTCAGAGTGGGTCTATGACATAACAGTGGAGCCCTACAACCTCTTCGCCTCGCATGGAGTGGTACTACATAACAGTGTTAGTATTGCTAAGGCTGGTATTGTGGCTAGGTTGAATGCTAGGACTACGGTGATTGCCGCTGGTAATCCTAAGTATGGTAGGTGGCTTGGCACTAATATTGCGGAGAACATCGAGTTGCCTCCGACGATTCTGTCGAGGTTTGACTTGATCTTTATTCTGAGGGATGAGCCTCACCCGGAGCTGGATAGGAAGCTGGCGCGCCATGTTCTGAGAGTTCACAGGGAGGCCGAGTATATGAGGCCGGAGATACCGGTGGAGCTGTTGAAGAAGTATGTGAGCTATGCTAGGAGGAACGTGCATCCCAGGATGACGGAGCGCGCGGCGGAGATCATAGAGAAGTTCTTCGTTGAGCTGAGGAAGCAGGGCCTGGTGGAGGGCAGGGGCGGCAGGATGGTTGT
Source organism: Pyrodictiaceae archaeon (assembly GCA_015520265.1). Taxonomy (GTDB): domain Archaea; phylum Thermoproteota; class Thermoprotei_A; order Sulfolobales; family WAQK01; genus WAQK01. The sequence continues at coordinate 11,445 of WAQK01000002.1, forward strand.
TGTCCCTATAACGGCGAGGCAGCTTGAGGCCCTGGTGAGGCTGGCGGAGGCGCACGCCAGGATGGCGCTGAAGCCCGAGGTCACTGAGGAGGACGCGCTGGAGGCTATAAGGCTCATGATGGTGATGATGCAGGGCGTGGGCTACGACACTGAGACAGGGATGATAGATTCCGACATCATAAGCGTGGGCATGCCGCGGAGCAGGCAGGAGAAGCTATACAGGCTCTCCGAGCTCATCAGGACCATGGTGGAGGAGAGCGGCGAGGACTGCGTCAAGCTCGCCGACCTGAAGGAGAGGGCCGAGACGCTGGGCATAAAGGCTGACGAGCTCCAGAGGCTCCTGAAAATGCTTAGGGGCAAGGGAGAGATCTACGAGCGCCGCTTCGAATGCTACGCACCCGTCTAGCCGGGAGCTGGTAGGAGTTGAGGATCGAAGAACTGCCCCTGGACCCCGAGGTAGTCGAGGCCCTGAGGAAGCGGGGAATAGAGCAACTCTACCCGCCCCAGGAAGAGGCTATTAGGAGAGGGCTTCTGGAAGGCAGAAACCTGGTCGTAGCAGCACCCACAGCTGCAGGGAAAACATTGATCGCCGAACTAGCCATGGTCAACACGGCCCGGAGGGGGCGCAAAGCCATATACCTTGTACCCCTCAAGGCCATAGCCTCGGAGAAGTACGCCGAGTTCAGCGAGGCGTGGAGGGGGCTAGGCATACGCACAGCCGTGAGCGTGGGGGACTATGACAGCAGCGATGCCCACCTGGCGGGATACGACGTGATCATCTCGACCTATGAGAAGATGGACTCCCTTCTCCGCCACCATGCACCCTGGCTCGCCGACGTAGGCCTCGTAGTCGTAGACGAGATACACTACATAGACGACCCGAAGAGGGGCCCGACCCTCGAGATGCTGGTGGCACACTTGAAAAACGTGTTACCCGAAGCCCAGCTCCTGGCCCTCAGCGCTACTATAGGCAACGTCGAGGAGTTGGCCGAATGGCTCGACGCCGAACCAGTGGTCAGCGGCTGGAGGCCCGTCCCCCTCAGGGAGGGCGTGTACCACGGTGGCAGGATATACTATGCTGACGGCCAGGTGGAAACGGTGCCCGGAGCCACGGGCAACGCGCCCCGAGACCTGGTTAACGACACCCTCAGGAAGGGCGGCCAAGCACTGGTCTTCGTCAACTCCAGGAGGAGGGCCGTGAGCCTGGCATCTCTCCTTGCAGACACCGTCTCGAGACACGTGGACCCCCGGGCAGCAGCCGAGTACGCCGACATGCTGAGGAGGGAGAGCGAGTCCAGGGAGCTGGCCAAGCTGCTCGGCAGCCTGGTGGAGAGGGGCGTAGCCTTCCACCATGCTGGCCTCTCCTACGTGGAGCGTAGGATCGTCGAGGAGGCCTTCCGCAATAACGCGGTCAAAGCAGTGGTAGCCACGCCTACCCTCGGAGCCGGCGTCAATCTCCCGGCCAGGCGCGTTGTCATAGACTCGTACACCAGGTACGAGGTGGGCCTGGGCAGGATGCCGATAAAGGTGATGGAGTACAAGCAGTTCGCTGGCAGAGCCGGAAGGCCCGGATACGACGAAGTGGGCGAAGCCATACTAGTGGCGTCCAGGAGCCACGAGGTGGACGAACTCCTCGAGAACTATATATTCCAGGAGCCCGAGCCCGTCTACTCCAAGATGGGAACCGGGCCCGCCGTGAGGAGCCACGTGCTGGCAGCCATAGCCAGCCACGGCTACCGGACCAGGGAGGACTTGGACCGCCTCATGGGGCTAACCCTCTACGCCAGCCAGTACGGCACCCGCAGGCTGGCCGAAAGGGTTGACAGGACCCTCAAGTACCTCGTCGAGAAAGGCTTCGTCGAGGAGAGCGGGAGAACCCTGGCTCCCACACGTCTAGGCCTAAGGGTCTCCGAGCTCTACATAGACCCGCGCACCGCTGAGACTGTGCTGAGGGGCCTAAGGCTCGACAGGCCCAAAGCCACAGCACTAGGATACCTGCACCTGATAGCCATGACCCCCGATATGCCCAGGCTTCCCCTCAGGTCGGGCGACTACCGGAGGCTCGAAGCCCTGCTCGACGCCCACTACCCCGAGCTGATCCTGAGACCCGAGGACGTGGAGATCCTGGACCGTGAAGATTACCGGGAATACCTGGCCGCCCTGAAAACAGCCCTGATGCTGTCAGACTGGATCAACGAACTCGATATGGACACACTGCTGAAAAGATACGATGTGGGGCCCGGAGACGTGAGGGCTTACGCCGAGACGGCGGCATGGCTCGCCTACGCAGCGGCGGAGCTCTCCAGGCTCGAGAAGCCCGACAAGTACCCTGACCTGTCCAACCTCCACCTAAGGGTTAAGCACGGCGTCAAGGAGGAGCTGCTCGAACTAGTCAAGGTCCCCGGCATAGGCAGGGTGAGGGCCCGCCGACTCTACGACGCAGGAATCAGAGGCGTGGAAGACCTGAGGAGAGCCGACCCGGTAAGGATCCTCTCCATAGCCAGCATAGGCCCCGAGACCCTGAAGAGGATCCTCGAATACGTCGGCTCCGACAAGCCGGCCCCGCAGACGGGCGGGCAGAGGAATGCCAGGAGGAGGGGCAATCTCCTCGACTATATGTAGTCTCAGAGCTCCCAAAAACTGGAGAGCATCCTTCTAGCCCTACCTACATACTCCACGTATCTCCTCGACCCCCGGCCGGGGTGCGGCTCCCTGTAGATGGGCTCGTCCATCTGACCTGCCAGGAAGTTCTGAACGGCACGCGGTAGCGCGGATACGTTGTAGCCGCCCTCAAGCACCGCTCCTAGGCCGCGCCCCGTGATCCTCCGGGCCGCCTCCAGCAGTGTGCGCGAGATACTCCAGAACCCCTGCAGCGACACGGAGAGATCCGCTATAGGGTCCGCGTGATACGCGTCGAAACCGGCTGAAACCAGGATCAGCTCGGGTCCATACTGCTCCAGCAGGGGAACCACTATCCTCTCGAACGCGTAGCTGTAGCCGTCATCGCTGGTTCCCGGAGGCAGGGGCACCGCCACGTTGAACCCCCTGCCATCACCCTCGCCCAGCTCCTCCGGGAAGCCCCTGCCGGGGAAGAAGCCCCTGGGGTCCCGGTGAAGGCTGATGTATAGCACAGAGTCGGTGTCATAGAACGTGTAAGCAGTACCGTCGCCATAATGTGCGTCGAAATCAACTATAGCGAGCCTCGACACGTGGCCCTCCACGAGTAGCTTGGCAGCCGCTATGGCGATGTTGTTGAAGATGCAGAACCCCGAGCCCCGCCGAGGGTAGGCGTGATGCCCGGGCGGACGGACAGCGGCCAGCACTATGGTGTAAGCGTTGTGGAGGGCCAACATGGCTGCCTGGATGGCGGCGCCCACTGCATGTGTAGCGGCGTCCCAGGTGCCCTCCGAGACGTAGGTGTCGGGGTCCAGCATAGTGGTGTAGCCCAGCTTGGAGTAGTTCTCGATAAGCGAGACATACTCGTGTTCATGAACGAGCAGAATTTCCTCCACCGACGCAGGCCTAGGCTTCACGACGTGCACCTCGCCGCCCAGCTCGTCGATTATGGCCTTTACCCTCTCTCTGGATTCTGGATGCCCTCTCGGCTCCTTGTGCCGCAGGAAAACCTCATCTACAATGACGGCTACAGGCTTCTCTCCGGCCAAACCATACACCGCTATACCTGTTGCGGAAAGACTATAAATCCTTCAATGCATGTCAAGGGGTGGATGGGTGTACGGGTGATGGCTGTGTCGGAGGAGACGGGAAGGTCGAGATACGTGGTGGTCGTGGGTGACAAGGAGATAGAGATCAACGAGGATGTCCTCAACATTCTCCACGAGTACGTCCACACCCCCATGTCCCTGGAGAAGCTTGCCGAGAAGCTGGGCCTGGAGAACTGGGAACAGGCCTACGAGTTCATCAAGAAGGTGCCTGCCTGGATAATATGGACCCCGCCCAGCCTCTGGAAGATCAAGCGCATGGCCCAGAGCTAAGTTAGCTGCCAGTGTTTTTAACACTACAGCGGTTTTCTCCGATAGTTAAGAGATAAATACCTAGCACCACATTATCGATCCGAGGCCCCGCCCAGGGGAGGTAACCCTCATGCAGGTCAGGGTTGCACTGCTGCTGGCACTATTGATAGCCACGGCTTCTCCCCCAATCCTAGTGGGAGCCACAACCACCACGCCCGTAGACCAGGTCTGGACGCGGCACGCACCCATAGTTGGCAACCTCACCCTCACACCTGAGGAGCTGGAGAAGATACTAGGCTCCATTCTCAACACCACGGTAGCCGATCCGAGACTGGCGGAAATACTGGGCGACATGAACGCCAGCCTGGCCACTGGCGACGCCGAGGGCTACAACAACGCCTCCGCCCGGCTCCAAGAGTACCTGACCCGGCTGTCGCAGGAAGGCCAGCCCATAGACATTGCACTGGACCCCGCGATGCTGGAGAAGCTGGCGCTCCTAGCCTCGACAACCATGCAGGACGGCACCGAGGCCAACGCCGACCTGAACCTCTACGCATCCTTCTTGGAGCAGCTCATGGAAAGCGGGCTGCTGGGCGAAGCCGAGCCCCTGGGCGGCGAGATCACGCAGCAGGACATACAGCAGACGCTGGAGAATATGGGCCTCGACACCTCTAGGGCAGCGCAGGAGGAGACGCCCATTGACGTGGCCAAGAGCCCCCCTCCACTGCCCTCGGCCAGCCTCCCCTCGGCGCCAAGCATCTCGACCCAGGGCATAAAGTTGCAGCTCATGACCGTGTTCAAGATAGTGGCCCTTTTCGCCGCCCTCCTGGTGGTCTCCTACCTAGCCTACATTAACCGTCACAAGCTGCTCCAAGTGACGGAGAGTATTACAAGCCGTGTCACCGCGCGAGCCAAGACATGGGCCGCTCAGAGGGCCCGCACCCCGCGCGAGGCAGTGATAAGGTGTTTTGAGGCCCTCGTATCAGCCGCAGCGAGGCTGGGCTATCCGAAGAATCGGTGGGAGACGGCGCGCGAATATGCTGCCCGACTGGCATCCAAGGGTCTAGGCCCCTTGGCGCTAAAAGTCGCCAAGCTCTACGAGAAGGCCAGGTTCTCCAACCACGAGGTCACGTGGAAGGACGTTGAGGAGTGCGTGTCCTGCGTCAGGGAGGTGGCCTCCAGGTGAGGTTCCGTAGCTTCGCAATAGCCCTCATGCTTGTAGGCCTCGTGGCTGCCCTATACTCCGCGCCCAAAACCCTGTTCATAAGCCTAGTGTTCGAGGGAACCCCTGCACCCTACAATACGGGGTGGACTGGGACAAGCGAGCTGGCCCGCCTGCTCAGGGAGCAGGGCTACATCGTCTACGCGCCCACCACATGGGACCGCCTAGAGGACATAGTGTGGAGAGGGAACCACTCCCGCTACATATTAGTGTTCGTGTCGCCCGAGAAGCCTATAACCAGCTACGAGGCTCGCCGGGTAGTCTCTATGCTTCCTGCCTCCAACGTATCCATACTCGTAGCCGATGAGGAGACCACATCCAACGAGCTGCTCAGCTACTTCGGGGCTAGGGTTACCGGTGAGAAGCTCCAGGCCCCCGATGGGTCGGGCTACGTCTACGCCTCGGTCACTGTACCCGCCGACGGAGATACAGAGACATACCTGCTCCAGCTGAGCATAGCATCCAGCGTTGAAGTGAACCTCTTCGGCCCGCCGAAGAGACCGACACTCCTCGGAGTTGAGGTCGAGAGTATATCCTTAGCCCAGGGCAACGTGATTGTAGGCGCCTTCGCCAGATACGCTTATCCCCGCACAGAGGGCAGGATAGCGGTGTTCGGGGACGGCACCATATTCCTGAACACTGCGCTCAGACACTCAACACCCACAATGAACTACACGGACTTCGCGCTCAAGGTTTTCTCCTCCCTATCCATGGGAGCCTCGCCCCCAGAGGTGGCGGTAGTCTTCGACACCTCCCACTACCATACCAACCTGCCCAACATAACAGGGGAAATGAAGCCCGAGGAGATGCTGAAAACCTACGTACAGGCACCGCTACCCATAGTGATACACCCGTCCATGCTGGTGTTCCTAGCCATATGGCTCCTAAGGTCTCTTGAAACCCTGTACTTCGAAACGCTCTCCACAAACCCGGCCATAGGTGTGCCTATAGTGGCCGTGATATCTTACCTGGTGTACCGCAGGGTTAAGGGTAGCATGGGGGCCCAGATAGTGGACGACGATGTGGTTAGAACCGTCGAGGAGACCAGCATTGTGGCTGAGACAGCCCTCCGTACAAGGCTACTCAAGACCGCCAAACTACCCCGCCGCGAGGCCCTTGAAGCTCTCTACAACCTGTCCATAACTGTGGATCACCTGCTCGAAAAACACCTAAATGTGACCCTGCGCGAACTGGCCGAGAATCCCGAGGCCCTTCAAGCCGCTGCCCGCGTCCTCCAGGTGGAGCCTGAGAGGCTTCACAGGCTAGCCTCCAAACTGGTTATCCTGAGGGAGAGGTATGAGGGTGTGAGAAGGTTCACACCCATAGTTTTCAGGTGGAATGCTTTGGTGAGAAAAATGGTGTACGAGTCGGAGAGCATATTAGAGAAGTTAGGCTATACGCTTACAGGAGAAAAGGAGGGTTATAAGGGTGTAGAATATGGAGTTAGAAAATACTAGTGGAACCCCCGTGGACACGGACTATGCTGGAAGCATAACCGAGAAGATCCTTGCCGAGGTAAGCAAGGTACTGGTAGGCAAGGACAGAGACGTCCTGCTCATACTTGCTGCGATGGTGGCAGGTGGCCATGTTTTGCTTGAGGGTGTGCCCGGGGTGGCCAAGACCACGATGGCTAAGGCGGTCGCCTCAGCACTAAACCTCAAATTCAAAAGAATACAATTCACCCCAGACCTGCTTCCCACCGACATTATCGGAACCATGGTGTACGACCCCAAGACAGGGGAGTTCAGGCTTAGGAGAGGCCCCATCTTCGCCAACATAGTGCTGGCCGACGAGATCAACAGGGCGAGTCCTAGGACCCAGTCAGCCCTCCTCGAGGCAATGCAGGAGCGCCAGGTCACCATAGAAGGCAACACGCTGAGGCTACCCGAGCCCTTCATAGTAATAGCCACACAGAACCCCATAGAGATGGAGGGCACCTTCCCGCTCCCCGAAGCCCAGGTGGACAGGTTTCTCATGAAACTAGATGTAGGCTACCCCAACAGGTCTGAGACCATAGAGATGCTGAAGAGGCTGAGAACCATCGAGGAGTGGCCCATAAAGCCAGTCGCCTCCGAGAAGGACATCATGGCTCTCCGCTCCATGTCCTGGAGCGTCCACGTTGACGAGTCTATACTAAACTACATTGCGGACATAGTGGAGGAGACTCGGAGACACCCCACAGTGAAGCTAGGAGGCTCTCCCAGAGCCGCAATATCCCTCCTCCAGGTGTCCAGAGCGCTGGCCCTGCTAGACGGTAGAGACTACGTGCTGCCCGACGATGTTAAGAACGCTGCCAAGCCCGTCCTGAGGCACAGGATAATCCTGACGCCTGAGGCGGAGATCGAGGGCATAGACCCCAACCAGGTCATAGACGAGATACTGAGGAAGATCCCCGCACCCTAGGGGGCCTCCATGGGCGTATCGGTGGCATCTATCGGCGAGGGCCTCACCTCCAGGGGTAGGGCAGTCCTAGTCGCTGCCAGCATACTTTTCGGCCTCCTGGCGGTGGTCTCCGAGGCCAACGTGGGCACAGTTATAATACTCGCATCCTTCTTACTGGTGTTCATTTACCTCTCCAAGGTCTCCTTCGACTTCAAGATCAACGCTGCCCGGAAGCTGAGGGCCGAGAGGATCTTCAGCAGACCCATAGTTGAGGGCCGTCCCCTCAAGGTCACCATTAGGATAGAGAACCCTACCATGGTGCCCTTAGAGATAGCAGAGATCTTCGACCCCTACCCCAACATGTTCCGCCTTCACAGAGGCTCCAACACGGGGATGGCATACATCCCGGCAAACGGGTTCTTCGAGATCTCCTACGAGGTTATCCCGACCCTAGGCAAACACGAGTTCGGGAACCCGAGACTGGTGATCCGCGACCCTGCTGGCCTCTTCTCCAGGGAAATCGAACTCCGTGTAAACAACTTGGTGGAGGTCCAGCCACGCTACGAGATGATCCAGCGCCGCGGTCTCCTCGTGGTGCCCACCCTCAAGCCTGGAGGTGTCTCGAGCATAAGGCGCCGCGGCATGGGGATGCAGTTCATGGATATTAGAGAGTATGTCCCAGGCGACGAGTATAGAAGGATAGAGTGGAAAGCTACGGCCAGGACAGGCAAGCTCATGGTTAAGGAGTTTGAGCAGGAGTCGAGCCTCGAGGTCATGTTGATCCTCGACACGAGAGATACTATGAGCTACGGCGTGCTGGGCCAGACCAAGCTAGAGTACGCTGTGAGGGGGGCCGCTACCATAGCAGGCTACCTTCTGAGACGTGGCGACTTCGTTGGCCTGGCATATGCCAGTATGGATGGAATACGGATAGTCAAGCCCCGCAGAGGCCCGGCCCACTTCAGGCTCCTCATGCAGACCCTTGCCCAGATAACGTGGCCCATCCCAGGAATCATGGGCCTTGCCCCGCTCCACGTGGTGGTCAGGCAAGCTGCGTCTAGGGCTACTAGGCGCGGGAAGAACCTATACATAGTGTTTACAGATCTCGAGATGTCGCCAGAAGAGCTGCCGCAGTATGTTAACCTCTTTACAAGGCTGCGCGGCATGAGGAGCGAGGTTGTGGTGATCTCCCCCTACACGCCCCTCTTCGAGGTTAAAGGCATGACGGGAATGAGCGCGGTGATCTACAGGCTCTACGCGTCGAGGAGCATTAAGGAGAGGGAGAAGATAGTGAGGACACTTCTCAGGCACGGCATACCCCTGGTCAATGTGGGCCCGGAGGACCTCGTATCAACCACGCTTCTCCGCATCGAAGCGATCCGGCAGAGGTTGAGCTGAGATGGGGGCTATGGAAAAGGTTAAGCGCACGCTGAGACCCTATGGTTCAGGCGTGCAGGCAGCCGCCACCTTGGCAGGTGTGGTCGTGGCGTCAGCCCTAGTCCTGTATACTTCCTATAGGCTTGCAACCATAACATTTCAAGGATATAGTGCCGATACACCTCCCTTCAATCAGCTTCCCGGCGCGCCGGTAGCCCCACTCCCCTACTTGGGGCCTCAGAGCCTGGCAGGCTTAGCCGTGCTGGGCGTCAAGGCGTTAGCCGTGATCCTCGGCTTTCTGGCAACATATTACTCGCTGCGTGGCGGCGGAGTCGGGAGGAGCATTATGTACCTATACGTGCTCCTCGTTATAGCTACCGGCACGGGCAACGTGGGCCTCAGCGACATAGCGGTTCTGGTCACCGCAACCATGCTGCTACTCTACACTTATCCTTTTAGGCGCGGAGTAGAGCTGGCCCTCTACGGGAAGGGCCGGCCGGAGTTCAGGAGTTCCGGCTCACGGGCGGCAAGTCTGGCCTTCACACTGGCCTCCTACTTTATACCTCTGAGCCTATCAATAGGGATTGCCAGTATAATAGCAGGGATGACGGCGGTGGCCACGAGGATAAGGCTGGACGTACCCCCGCCGTTGCCCAACATTTGGGACCTCTTCCTCGAGACTAGGATAGCCGTCATAGTGCTGGGCCTCACAGTCATACTAGTGGTTCTCTGGCTTATCGGTGACCTTATCGAGGGCATACTCCTGGTAGCCATCTTAACCCCAGAGGAGGCTCTGGACCTGGCCTACAGGGAGGCTATGAAAGACTTCGAAGACCTGGAAAGCTGGAAAACCTGGCACCAAGCCATACCGCTGAGGCTACAAACCTTCCTTGCAAGCATAATCATCTACATAGTCGTCCTAGAGGTCATAGGTAGCTTGGAGACCCTGCTGGACCCCTACCTCGCCACAGCCGGACTACCATGGTATTTTAGGAGCCTCTTGAGCCTAGCAGTGGTCATAGCGCTGTGGCGCAGCGTTGCGGACAAGCTGAGGAAACTCATAACTATGCAGGGTGACCTGGAGCTCAATAGGACGGCCCTGGCCCTAACAGTGATGATGATTGGTTTCCTCGTGGCGCTCTGGCAACAGGGCGCCGGAACACTGGACCCCATATACTATGCGCTGGGCCTCAAGGCGCCGACCAGCAGCGGCGACGTGATCTCGAAGCTCAACCTATGGCCCCAGGATATAGGGACCAGGATTGAAGGTATGTTTAAAAGCTTTGAAAAGATAGCTAGACTAGTGATCAGGTTCCTGTGGGGTTAAACCATGGTCTCCGGGGATACTATTAAAAGCGCGGTTCTCGGAATAACCGCCCTCGCCCTCATTCTGGTGAGCCTCTACTTCTTCCTCCTCAGCATAAGCTTGGCATCCGCCGCCGAGCCCAACGTGACGGCGTCGCTGCTCTCAGCGCTGATAGGGTTCTCCATACTCTCATCTGGCGTAACCATACTGAGGTCGTGGGCCATAGCCAGGGCCGCCGAGAGGGCGGCTGAGCAGAAGTAAACATGGTCAGCCGGGGGTTCTCGTAGACGTCACAGCCCTTCAGGGGCTCAGTGGCGGCGTGGCCTCAGCATCCCTTCTATGCATTCATGGTAACAGGCTCTTCTAATATCTTCGCCCCTCCGGCTCCCCCGGCCTCCGTCCCCGAGAGGCGGACAGTTGTTATGGGGAAGGGTATCTCTATACCCTCCTCTCTGAACCTCTTGTGCAGCCTCTTTATGAACTCGTGGACCACGAGGAGGTTGTAGGGGAACCCCTGGGCGGCCAGGTATACGCGGAGAACTATACTGTACTCGCCGAATGCTACGTAGCGCACATAGGGCTTATGGCCCGGAACCCCGCCCGGCACCTCCTTCATGACGGATTCGGCCACCTCTATGGTGACTCGCTCCACCTTCTCCAGGTCGCTGTCGTAGCTGACCCCCACCTCCACGGGGACGATGAAGTTCCTGTCCGGGTAATGGTAGTTAGTCACAACTGCCGACGCGAGCCTGGAGTTGGGGACCACTATCGTGCTACCGTAGGGTGTCCTGATAACGGTGTTCCTCCACCCAATATCTGCTATGAAGCCCTCCACCCCTGTGTCGAGCTTAACGTAGTCCCCCACTCTGAGCTGGCCGCTAATGGCTATGTATAGCCCTGAGAACAGGTTGGAGAGAGTGTCCTGGAGGGCCAGGGCCACAGCCAGGCCGGCTATACCCAGGGTGGTCAGTATGGGTGTAAGAGACACGCCCATGGCTTCGAGGAGTATCAGGAAGCCCAGGACCAGGATGACCAGCTTCGCCAGATGTAGGAAAAGCGTGGTAGTGTTCCTTGCACCCCTACCCCTCTCCGTGTAGATTTTGAGCAGCCCGGCGGCGAGGTTTGAGAGGAATATCGACGACTGGACCACTATAATCGTGATTATCAGCTTCTCGACGACCGGCTTAAGCGTGGCGGGGAGCTCTATGCTGGACAGGTAGATGTCGAGGCCCACCAGGACGAGAAGCGTGGTGGGAGCCCCTCTGAGAGCCCTGGCCAGCGCCGCGTACTCCCTTCTACGCCTTCCCGCGAATAACGATGAGAAGTACCTGGAGAGCATCCTCTCTATAAGCATGCCCACGGCTACGGATACGCCCAGGACCAGTACAAGCTCGGCCAGCAGTCCCGTGTTGTTAGAGTTCAGCCACTCCCCCAGCATCCCCTACTACCCTTAGGCCCCTCCGGAAACTATGCTTCTACACCTGGGGCGATTAAAAGGGAAGGGCCCATGAAGGACGGTAATAGTTTTAGAGCTGTCCGCGTATTCTCAGCCAGGGCCCGGATCTTGACCCTAATAGTGGCGCTAGACCCTCCACCCAACACAGGCGACCCCTTGGAATGGGGCGCCAGAATTATAGGCGAGACAGGCACAGCCGCTTCCGGCTTCAAGGTAGGACTGCCACTACTCCTAAAAGTGGGCCTCCCCGGCCTCGAGAGGCTAGCATCTCTCATGCCCCCCGAATCCCTCAAGGTTGCCGACCTAAAACTGGCCGACATCGGCCCAGTCATGTCCAGTATAGCCGAAGCTCTAGCCAGCGCCGGCTACGACGCAGTGATAGCCCACGGATTCGTGGGTACGGAGGGAGCCCTGGACGAGCTGGCCGACACATGCCGCTCCCTGGGCCTCAAACTCGTAGTACTTGTATCCATGAGTCACCCGGCGGCCTCAAGGATCATGGATCCGCTGCTCGACGCGTTGCTAGAGGAAGCCGTCAAGGTAGACGCGTGGGGCGTAGTGGTGCCTGCAACTAGACCCGAGATCGTTGCCAGGGCACGGAGACGCCTGGGGGCAGGCTATACCATTCTCTCGCCCGGCGTTGGCGCGCAAGGCGCTGAGCCGGGAGCAGCACTCTGCGCTGGCGCCGACTACGAGATCGTGGGCAGAAGGATCACTAGAAGCCCCAGCCCCAGGGAGGAGGCGTTCCTTGTGCTCGAGAAACAGAGGGAGGCGGTCTCGCGTTGCAGAGCCTAGCCTTGGAACTCTACAGGCTGGGAATGGTCCGGTTCGGCAGGTTCCGTCTAACCTCGGGCGCCGAGAGCCCCTACTACATCGACCTAAGACTGCTGCCCAGCCACCCCCAGGTCTTCAGGAGAGTGGCGCTCAGGATGGCGGCGCTTCTGGAGGGCTACGAGTACGACTATATAGTGGGGATCGCAACGGGAGGGGTGCCCCTGGCCACGGCTGTAGCCCTAATGGCTGGCAAGCCGATGGGCTACCTGAGGCCTGCGGCTAAGGCTCATGGTACGGGGAGGAGGCTTGAAGCCGTGGTGAAGGGCAGGAGGGTGGCCATAGTGGACGACGTGGCCACTACGGGTGGATCTTTGCTGACAGCCGTGGAGGCTGTGAGGAGCGGGGGCGGCGAGCCCGTGGTGGCCGCCGTAGTGGTGGATAGGGAGCAGGGTGCGCGTAGCAGGCTGACCGGCGTTGGTGTGCCTCTTGCCTCCCTGATTAGGGTGTCCCGGCTCTTCGAGGAGCTGTACGCGGCCGGGGCTATAGGTGATGAGCTCTACGTGGAGCTGGTGAAGTATGTTTCGGGCTCCGCTTCGGAAACCAGTTAGTCGGGGCACAGGTGCGCGTAGATGAGTAGGAATAAGCAGAACAACCTTAAGCCCTTCCTCAACTACGCGGTCACCATACTCTCCATATCCTCTTCGTTTATCCTCATGGCGCCCATAGTCTATGACCTCATAGTATACGGGGCTCCCACCGACGTAGGTGTCTACTTGTTTATGTGGGGTTCCCTCATCCTGGGCGTAGGCATATTCCTTAGATACTTCACGTACACCACGGCTCCCCTCACGCTTACAAGCGCCCTCTACATAACGCTCCTCAACTGGCTGGTCGTTCCCATACTTATAGCCATCCCGGTTGCCAGGGTCCTGGCAATCCCCTTCATAGACGCTTGGTTCGAGGCGGTCAGCGGCCTCACGACGACGGGGCTCTCCGTCTTCTCAGGCTCCTATGACAACGGCGTCTACGTGCCCAGCGTCGAGGAGCTGCCGCCCGAGATCCTTCTCTGGAGGAGCCTCAGCCAGTGGGTGGGCGGCCTAGGCATCGTGGTGTTCATGATCGTGGTGATAGCGCGTACTCCGGGAATAGTAGTTCTGTACAAGTCAGAGGGCAGGTTCGAGAGGCTGGAGCCAAGCCTGGCTAAGACTGTTAGGGAGATGCTGGCCATCTATACCCTGCTAACCTTCATCGAGACGCTCATTCTGCGCTACGGCGGCATGTCGTGGTTCGACGCGGCTAACCATGCCATGACCGCTCTCTCCACCGGCGGGTTCTCCACCAGGAACAGCAGTATAGCGGCCTTCGCCTCCAGGCTCCTTGAGATCGCCACTATAATCGGCATGTGGCTTGGAGCAACCAACTTCCTGGACCATAAGAACATGCTTAAAGCCAAAATACAGGAGCTGGTCAGGTCCGTAGAGCTGAAAACCTTCCTCTACTTGCTGGCAATAATGACAGCATTCTCCGCCTATATACTCCGCACGGGCAGCAGCCTCGACACCGTGGAGCTCTGGAATAGGTTCTACCAGGTGTTCTCAGCACTAACAACCACAGGTTTCCAGACTGTAGACATCCACGCCGAGGACCCCGCCTTCAAGATGGTGCTCATAGTGGCCATGCTTATAGGCGGCTCGGTCTTCTCCACGGCGGGCGGCGTCAAGCTGCTCAGAATAGCCATTGTGGCGAAGTCCTTGAAAAACATGATTGCATCCTTCATAACTCCAAAGGGCTACATGGCTTCATCCAGGCTGGGCAGGTATACTGTGACCCCAAGCGTCGCTGTGGAGGCCCTAGGCTTAATATTCATATACGTGGTTACGGTGATAGTATCCACGCTGATAATGGTGCCCTTCGTCTCGCCGGAGTACAGCTTCATGGACGCCTTTTTCGAGGCAGCCTCGGGCCTCGCCACCACGGGCCTCTCGTCGGGAATCTCCAGCGCCTCAGCCCATACTGTTGTCAAGCTTGTCCTCATGGCTGACATGATCCTGGGCAGGCTCGAGATCCTGCCCTTCATTGTCGGACTCTACAGCTTGGTTCGCCGGAGGTGAGCCCGGGTTGGGTGAGAGGAACGGGCACGGGGAGCCTGAACGTCTAGACAGGGTGCTCAGGAGGATCCAGGTGACCGGAGGCTCCACATACATAGTTTCGCTGCCCAAGGAGTGGGTGCGCCGCAACAAACTGGATAGAGGCGACTACGTGGAGCTGGTCCTAGAGTTCGACGGCTCTCTAAAGATACGTCCAGCCAGGAGAAGGACCGAAAAGCCTGAGACAAGCATGACGGTTTCCAAAGACGAACCCCCAGAATGGGTGCTAAGGGAATTCATATCCAGATACCTGGCCGGATACTACACGATCAGGGTTTTCTTCGAGGACAGTGTGGCCCCCTACAGGAGGCTCTTCAGGGTCACGATCCCCGACAAGCTGATAGGAGTAGAGGTCGTTGACGAGTCAACCAAGCATCTTGTGGCCCAGTGCCTGGTCAACGTCCACGAACTCTCCCTCTCCACAGCCATCCAAAGGGCCTACAGGATCGTCTACACAATGATATACGATGCTCTCAAGGTCATTGCTGGCGAACTCGGGCCCGAAATGCTGGACGACATTGTGGAGCGCGACGACCTAGTGGACAAGTTCTACCTCTACAGTGTGAGGCAGCTGAACGAGCTCCTGGCAGGCCTCCTCTCGCCCGGCGAAATCGGTCTGGCCAGGCTCAGCGACTCGCTTACCTACAGGATAATGGTGAAAAACCTGGAGAGGATCGGCGACCACGCCAGGAGGATAGCTAAGAGCCTGAAGATGTTGAAGAGCCCTGTGTTGGAGCAGAGCCTGGCGAAGATGGTTGACAGGCTAGGAAGAGTGGTTCTGAGGCTGCTGGAGGACTCCTACAGGAGCTTCAGGGAGGGGAACACGGAGCTGGCCCACAAGGTTATAGACAAAGTGGGCCAGGAGGTCCCCCAACTGGAGAGCCGGGCCCTCTCCCTGATACTGGACAGAAACTATACCTCAAGGCAGATAACGCTACTTAAAACGGTGGTCGAGAGCCTCAAGAGGGTGGCGGAGTACAGCGCCGATATAGCGGAGCTAGCCATAGACATGTCGGTCTACATCAACGAGGAGTCCTAGAAGAAGGGCTGAGCGACCCGGAACTCGCAGTGGTTATGGCCCAGGGAAAGGCAGCTCGTCTCCTTGGCCACCACAAGTCTTCCCAGGTACTCTGAGAAGATCCCAGATATTATTCCGCGGACCAGCGCGCTGTAGGGCTTGTCGGACTTCACGCCGCGGCACTCGATGTTGTCCCTGACCACTATGGTAGCTTCCCCGCCCTTCTCGTCCAGGCTCTTGATCTCGAAGTCGCCCCACCCAGCCACCTTTAGCTCGAGGAGCACGAAGTGAAGCGCGTCGCGCCTTCTGCTGAACCTGTACTCCGTAAGCGCTTTTTTGAAGAAAGCCCTCCCCATGTCCATGCCGGCGTAGAACAGGTAGGCTTCCCCGGCAGTGCCGAACTTCTCGCGCATGCCGCGGCTAAGTGCTTTAAGCACCATCTCCGTGAGTATGGCGACCCGCTCGCTGCCTATGTATAGGGGGAAGTGGAATACATCCACGGCGAGACCGTCGATTAAGGGCTTACTGACCCTAACGTCCAGGATTCCGTTGATGTTCCTTATGTCCCCGACAGCTTTTTCCAGCTCCTTTTCCTTCCCAGTGACGTCGACGAAGAACACTAGGCTGGCAGCGTCGCTCTGGGACGGGTTCGAAACAACCGTGTTGACTATGTTGATGCCGTGAGAAGCGAACGCCGCCGAGATGGCTTGCAGCATCCCCGGCCTATCCTCAACCTTGAGTGCTACTGTGTAGATCACTCTGCCGGGTCTGTAGACTATCCGGCCCACGTCCAGCGACCTTTCCAAGCACACCACTCCTTTAATAGGATATCCGGTTTGTATAATAAAAATGATTGCCTAAATTCTCAGTTGTAGAGAAGAAAAGCAATCCATCACCAAGAGGCAGAAGGCCTGTAGATACACGCCGGATCCTCAGCAAAGGGATCTCCTGTATACGCGTATGCCCTGGCTCTGCTTCCGCCGCAGAGGTCCCGGTACTCGCACACCCTGCACCTTCCCTTCAAGATGCTACTGTCCCTGAGACCCCTCAGTATGCTACTACCCCTATAAATGTCCTTCAGCTTCGCTGTCCTCACGTTGCCCACCGGGACCGGCAGGAATCCGCTGGGATACACGGAGCCATTGTAGGCAACGAATACGATGCCCTTGCCATCCCTGGTCCCCGTTGTATGGGCTCTGGCCTCCCCCCCAGGCTCGCCGAGGAGCTTCACCGCCTTCTCCATTAGCCTCCTGTAGAGGGGGCCAGCCTCTACGGGCTTGCCCTCCCTCTCCGCTCTCCTCCTCTCCACTACCACCCTCCGGAACATGGGTCCCTCGGTGGTGCGGACCAAAACCCCGTACCTAGACGCATCGTAGAGGAAGTGGGAAACATCCTCGTACTCCTGCGGCGTGAGGTCAAGAGAATAGGCTCCCCTCCCTGTGGGGATGAAGTAGAAGACCTCCCATACCCTCACGCCGAGATCCAGGATGAGCTTCAATGTTTCAGGGAGATACTCCACAGTGTCCCTCATCACAACAGTGTTGACCTGGACCCTCATGCCCCTGACCACGGCTTCCCTCAGAATCTCCACAGTTTTCTTCCAGACCCCGGGTATGCCACGTATAGAGTCGTGGATCTCGGGGAGCGCCGAGTCCAGGCTTATAGATATGGCCTTGACGCCCACGTCGAGGAATCTGTCAAGGGTTTCCGGGGTTAGAAGGGGGGTTACGCTGGGCGCTACGGCTGTCCTGATCCCTCTGCTCGAGGAGTGCTCGAGGAGCTGCCAGATGTCGTTCCTCATGAGGAGGTCTCCGCCCGTGAACACCAGGATGGGGTAGGGTGCGCCGAACTCGGCCACCTGGTCTATGAGGTCCAGGCCCTCCTCGGTGCTGAGCTCCCCTGGCAGAGGCTTCTCTATGGCTTCGGCCCTACAGTGCCTGCACGCCAGCTTGCAAGCCTTAGTAGTCTCCCAGAAAACCAGCAGAGGCTTTTCACTGTAGTCCCAGGCAGCGGTACCATGCACCTGTAGAGCACCCGTGGGCCTGGTCTCAGCCGGCCCTAATAGCATGTCCATATATACATTCCTTATTCGGCTATGATAGGAAGAGGTGGAAGGCGATCGACGCCGAGATTAGGCCTATTACAGCGCCAACCACGACCTGGTGCACAGTGTGCTTCCCGAGCCTCACTCTGGCCCAGCCAACCGCCACCGTGGCTATACCAGCCAGTAGCACCAGTGGCGTGCTGGCCAGGTAGTGGAAGCCAACCACTGCCTCGGCGACGCTGAGCGTGTGGATGCTGACCTTCCACCTTCTAGACGCGGCATATGCTAGGATCCCGCCCAGGCCGTAGCCAACCATGATGGCCGAAATGTACCGGGCTGTGGACAGCATGTAGGTGAGGAGCGCCCCCACAAGATTGGATGCTGAGGCAAACATCAACGGTATGCCGCGCAGACTCCTACTAGGTAGATCCCAGGGTGACCCGTTGAGCCGGGCCCAGGAAACGGTGAAAGCGAGGGGGAGAAACGAGGAGAACATCAGTGCCAGGGGGAGGCCGAGCCACTCACCCATAACCGTCGCCGACGCCACGTAGAGTGACGCCGCTACTAGGGATGGTTGCAGGATCAGTGAAACAGTTAGTGCCAGCCTCCTCAACCCAGCCACACCGGTCTTCTCAGGCTATGAGCCCCAACGGTATTTAACTCTTTATGGGGCCTCCTCGCCCCTACGTCTCCTCAACGAGAACCTGGCCGTCAGTATACGCTCGCTGTTGAAAAGCCTAGAAGCAGCGAATAGGAGTGCCGCTAGGTAGACCAGCATGCCCAGATACCCCATGGCAGCCTTCACGGCATCCCCCGATGCAACACCCAAGAACGCGTTGAGTAGGTGGACATAGGGGTCCAGCAGGAGGAGCACCTGGACGGCAGATGGCAGCGTCTCTAGGCTCACCCCAAACATGAAGACGAATAGGGGCAGTATCAGGGGTAGCGATATGTAGCTGGAGAACACCTGGGCACTCTTAACGTCGCTGACAAACACCGAGGCCAGTATGCCTATACCTATGCTTATCAGTAGGCCTAGCAGTAGGGCCAGGAAGTAGAGCACAGCATCCACAGGGCTGACGGCGAAGGTGAGCGGCATGGACTCCGCGCCCGGCATAGAGGACGCGTACAGCACCATGTAGAGCAGGAAGCCACCAGTGTAGCTGAGGGCGCCCAGCGCGGCTATCAGCGAGACGCCGGCCAGCTTGCCCAGGAGGATCTCGGTCCTCGACACGGGAAGGGTGAGCAGCATCTCGAGGGTTTTGGCCTCCTTCTCCAAGGCCATCGATACAGACGCCACCTGGAGCGCAGCCATCACGGCTGTCAGGAGCATCACTGGAAGTATGAATATCTGTGCAAAGAGGCGCCCCATAACCTCCTCCGGCCCGCCCTCCACAGGCTTGCCGAACAGGATCACCGTGCCCCTCTCCACAACCGGGCTCGCGACGAACTCGATGGTGGCGTTGGGGTAAACCTGCTTTACCGCTTCCAGGAGCACCGCCTTGTTGAACCCGTCGATATATGCCGACACCCTGCCCAGGCCGGGCAGGCCGAAGAAGCTGAGCCTGGACATATACATGTACTCCTCAATAACGCCCGGCACGCCCCGCGTCAGGTTTGCACCGAACCCTTCAGGCACTACTACTAGGACCTCGACGCCCTCCTCTCGGTAGAGTTTCTGCAAGGTCTCCACAGGATCTCCAGGCTCCACGACCACCGTGTGGCTGGCCGCGCCTTCAAGGTAGCTGGCCAGCCTAGCAGCAGGCTCCGAGGTGTCGAGAACCATCACCGCCAGCTTCAATGGTTTGCCAGCCTCTTTGACTGCGGCTTTAAAGGATACATTCATGATCCCGCCGAGCACTGCGAACATTATGAGGGGCCCCACGATCATGCCGAGCAGCACTACGCGCTCCTTGAAAAGGTCCTTAACCTCCTTCCTCACTAGGGGCAGTATCTTCAAGCGAGACCACCCTGGGGACCCACTGCCTGGATGAACGCCTCCTCCAGGTTGGAGGCACTATATTTCGACTTCATCTCGTCGGGGGAGCCGGAGTCCACTATAATGCCCTCATTCATGAAGGCCACCCTGCTGCACAGGTATTCTACTTCCAGCATGTTGTGGCTTGAGAGCAGCACTGCGGCCCCGGTCTCAGAGACATAGCGCTTTATGGCTTTCCTCACCTCCACGGCATGGTACACGTCTAGCCCGGCGGTCGGCTCGTCCAGCAATGCAAGCCTGGGTCTCACCATGAGTGTGCGTGCCAGCAGTAGTCGGCGCTTCATGCCCTTACTATAGGTGCTTGCGGGCTCGTAGAGCCTTGCTCCGAGCCCGGAGAGACGGGCGCCCAGCTCCACCATCTTCTCGGCTTCGCTTCTCGACGAAGCATAGATCTCGGCTGTGAACCTGAGGAAATCCATCCCTGTAATGTTCTTGTAAACGCCCGCTTCTTCGGGCAGGTAGCTGATAAGCCTCTTCACGGCTTCGGGTTCTTTTGTTACGCTGTGTCCGTAGATTTGGGCGTCTCCTGCGTCGGGCTTGAGGAGGGTTGCTATGATCCTGAGCGTGGTGGTCTTACCGGCACCATTAGGACCGATAAGCCCGAAAACCTCGCCAACCCCGACCTCGAAGCTCACGCCCCTCAATGCGTGGATCCTCCCGAACCGCTTCTCTAACCCTACAACTCTCAAGGGGGTCTCAGAGGCCAACAGGTCCACCCCTACGCGGCGCCCGGAGCGTTCCTGGACACTGAGGGCCGCCAGCAATATATTATTTATCACCGCCAGGATAACATTGTCGATAGTGATGAATACGCCATCGGCCGACCCTCCCGGCATGGGAGGGGTGAGGTGATCCCGTCCCCACTGAATCCCGACCACAGGTGCCGTCGATGCCGCCCCCGTCAACACTGATACCGATCTACGGGCTGGTAGCCACCTTTGCCGGCCTGACAGCACTACTGGCCTCCCTAATAGTGAGTAGCATACCGCTCTGGATGGCGTCCAAGCTCATGGGGCTGAGGCGTAGTGGTTTCGGAAACGCGCTTTTAGCGGTAATAGTGATGCCGGTGCTCTTCACTCTGGCGTTCTTCGCCACCATGATCTTCTCCCCCCTGAACGTCGTGGCAGGGTTCCTGGCAGCCCTCTGGGGCGTCAAGAAGATCTACGACACGGGCTGGCTCCAGGCGTTGCTCCTACTAATGGTCTCAGCCATCATAACGCTCATCCTTACATTCATCCTAGCCGCACTCCTCAAGACCGTACTGATGATACCGTGAATTCAGCAGAGGCTCTGAGGCAGGAATATTAACCGGGAAATCGAGAAACATAGGGGTGGGCCCGGCGAGCACCGCCCGTACGGGCGACGGGATGACCGGGCCTCTCCCGGCCTTCATTCTATCAACACCGCGACGCCGCTAGTCATGCCTCCTGTACCGATGGCCACGGAGAAATACTCCAACCTCCACAGCTACTGGGAATAAAAAGTGCCAGTTCACGCCAATGCCGACTACTACGCTACTCCATCCTCACGATCACGGTGACAGGCACGCCGTCCTTATAGACGACCTCTATGTCCGCGACGACCTCCTTAACCTGCTCAAATATGGCCAGCGACTTCCTAGCCTTCTCCAGCGCAGTAATCCTGTCCTGGATCGACCTGACAACCTCCACCAGCGTGTCGAGGACCTGCTTGGGCGACGGGTTGACGACGACCTTCACGCTACCCAGGTCGATCTCCCTGCCACCAGCTGGCGCACCCTCAGCCACCTTGCCCAGCAGCTCCTCGAACTTGAGGAGGGACTCAGCCTTAATCTTGACGTTCTCCATCCTCCTAAGATAGTCGCCCAGAAGAGCCTTCAACCTGCTAATATCATTATCAATGCTCTTGATGAACTCCTCAATGCTGGAAAAGGTTCTCAGCTCAACCACCATGCCAGGTTCACCAAATAGAATACCGCAACCGGTGTATATAAAACATGTTATATGAAAACCCCAATAATATGCTAGAACCTTTTAATACTGATGAAGACCAAATAATACATAGAAAATAGGTGAAAAAAATGAAAACCAGGAGAGCCATCTCCCCCGTAATAGCAATAATCATCATCGTCGCCGTAACCATCGCCATCGCAGTAGCAGTAGCAGGATGGCTCATGGGCCTATGGGGAGGCTACGCCAAAGGAGGCCCCCAGCTACAAATAACCTACGCAGAAGTAAAAACCGACGGAACCGGCATGTTAAAAGTTACAAATAAAGGATCTGGTACAGCAAAAATCGATATTGTAAAGGTGGCGGGTGTGGAGCTAAACCTGGTAGCTACTACAGTGACTGATGGTCAATATAATGCAACTATAGGTACAACTACGGCGAGCACGGAACCATGGAATCTTGCTGCAGGTGAAACGGCTACCATATACTTTGATGTAGGCACAACATTTGCTGCAGGCCAAAGCGTTGACGTGGAGGTTGTGGATACTTCGAGTGGTGCTAGGGCTTCTACTACTGTGCCTGCTTCGCCGTGAGGCCAGTTCTTTTTTATTATAATTTATTTTAGGCTGTTTATCCTGAGGTTAGTTGTAGCCATGCGTGTAGTGC
>WAQK01000003.1 GCA_015520265.1 Pyrodictiaceae archaeon
CAGATCCTCGGCATCCACGAGCCGCTGGCGCCCCTAGGCACGCTGTTCGAAGACACGGCTATGGCGTTCCTCGACGGGGTTACGGTAGAACTCATGCACAGGCTCGATAAGACTGAGGAGGACCTGCGGAGGATCCATGCTAATATAGAGCTGTAGGCCTGGTTCTCTAAGCATTTTGTTTACCTTTCAGGGTATTTCTATATATGTTGCTTATTTGGGAATACTAAACCCTATTTGTATGGTTGAAAATATTTTATTTGCACTAACCATTATTTAAGTAAAATGTCCTGGCAACAGATTTAATTTCCAGAAAAGTGTATAAAGAGTGGAGGCGCCAAATGGTGGCAGACTTATCCAGGTTTCTCTCCAGGAGGACAGAATACACCAGGGTCTCCATAGTCAGGGAGATCCTCAAGATAGCCGAGGGCCGCGAGATAATAAGCCTCGCAGGAGGCCTGCCCGACCCGGCCAGTTTTCCCAAGAAGGAGCTGGGTGAGATCGCTAAGCAGGTGATAGAACAGCACGGCGATCTCGCCCTCCAGTATTCTCCCACCAGGGGCATAAGGCCCTTCAGAGAAGAGCTAAGCAGGTTCATGGAGAGGCACGGGATACCCGCCAAGCCCGAGGAGATCCTGGTAACCACGGGGAGCCAGCAGGCCATAGACGTGGTTACCAAGACCCTGATAAACCCCGGCGACACGATAGCGCTGGGCCTACCAACCTACCTGGCCGCCATCAACACCTTCAGGGTGTACGAGGCGAGATTCCTCGGAATACCCGTCGACGAGGAGGGCATGAACACCGAGGTGCTTGAAGAGAGGCTCAGGGAATGCAAGTCCAAGGGGGTCCACGTTAAGCTTGTGTACACCATACCCACGGCCCAGAATCCCAGCGGCGTTTCGATGAGCATGGAGAGGAGGAAACACCTACTGGAGCTGGCAGAGGAGTACGACTTCCTCGTGGTTGAGGACGACCCCTATAGCTACTTCACATTCGAACCAGTCGAGTACAAGAGCCTGAAAGCCATGGACAGGGGCGGGAGAGTCATCTACATGAGCACCTTCAGCAAGATACTGGCACCGGGGCTCAGGATAGGGTGGATAGCGGCTGACAAGGAGCTCACCGACTACTTCGAGCTCACCAAGCAACACATGGACCTCCACACGCCGACCCTCTCGCAGTTCATAGCCATGGAGGCCCTGAGGAGAAGCGTTATAGAGAGGCACCTGCCTAGAGTGGTAGAACTCTACAGGAGGAAGAGGGATGCCATGCTCTCGGCGATGGAGCAGCACTTCCCAGAGGGGTCCCGCTGGGCCAAGCCTGTGGGAGGCCTCTTTATCTTCGCCTACCTGCCCGAGGGCATAGACACCTACAAGCTCCTCCCCAAGGCCGTGGACAGGGGCGTCGCCTATGTGCCGGGCAACAGCTTCTTCGTTGACGGGGGCGGGCGCAACACCCTCAGGCTGAACTTCAGCAACCCGCCCATAGAGAAGATAGAGAAGGCGATATCCATACTGGGCACCCTCTTCAAGGAGGCCCTCGACCGGTAGTCAACCATATTTTACCCTTCACCACACTACTAACCCGGAGGTACCTGTGAGCACGGGTCTACGGGCAGGCATGGCGCTCCTCACGCTATTTCTAGCCAGCGTGGTGGCTGGATACTATGCGAACTTCGGCTACTTGGACGAGGCGCTGCGCCAACTCCAAGAAACAGCCAAGGAGACAGGGTTCAACCCGGCCAGCATAGCGCTGACCATTCTCATAAAGAACACAGTGGTAGCCACTATCACGATACTCTCAGGGGTACTAGTTGTACCCCCCATACTGATACTCGTCAACAACGGGTTCTTCATAGGATACACCGTTCACTGGGCCATGGTCAACAAGGGCAGCGACCCCCTCTTCCTGGCCTCCCTCTTGCTGCCCCACGGTGTCCTCGAAATCCCTGTGCTCATCCTAGCCACATACTCCGGCCTCAGGGTGGCCGGCAGTGTTATCGACAAGCTAAGGCACCGGGAAGCAAGCATCTCGGCCAGGCTGGCGGCTGAGCTGGGCAAGCTCAAGGTGATCATTCCTCTGCTCGTGGTTTCGGCCCTGGTGGAAGCCCTGGTGACACCCTTGGTCGGCATGCTTGTAGCGAGGATGCTGGGCATAGCCTAGACTTGAGCCATGTTGCTATAAGGTATTTTACCCTTCCCTCAGCATTATAGTTTCAGTGCCAGCCATGAAGACTGCGAAGCTGGGTCTTCTAGCAATCCTGGCGCTTGTAGCGGCGGCG
>WAQK01000004.1 GCA_015520265.1 Pyrodictiaceae archaeon
CTGGCAGCGGCTTCTCCCTACATAGTCATCTACAGGAGCGTCGAGGTAAGCGTGGAGAACGTGGACAGGGTGACGGGAATGCCGGCGATGCACATACTCCTGCTGGACGTGTCGAAGAGCATGGGCTACACCGACAGCGCCCTCGGCGGCTCGACGAGGATGGAGGCGGCAAAGGGCTTCATAGAAGGGTACCTCAACTCCCTGGGCGACGACAACGTCACCATAATACTGTTCTCGGCCAACCTGACAACGCTGTGCATGGGCGTGGAGCAGTGTCTCTCGACTATAGGGACGGTGGAGCCGGGGAGAAGGTACTCAGCCATAGGCGACGCGCTGACTGCGGCCGCACTGAAGGCGTCGATAACCAGTGTACCCTCAGTCATAGTACTGGTCAGCGACGGCGGCTGGAACTATGGGGCCGACCCTCGGGACGTTGCGAGGACCCTGGGCAACACAACTCCAGTTATCCTTGTAAGGGTAGGCTCTGATCCCCGGGCAACAATACTGGTGGAAACGGCCAAGCTTGGCGGCTACAAGCTCTACAATATCGATGAGTTCTCCATGAAAGCTCTAAAGGACCTTGTAGAAGAGGTACGCAGAGAAGCCAGATACGAGGCCCTCAGAGCGGCTGGGATGGCCGCTGTAGATGTGCCCGACAAGGACTACACCCTGTCCACCTGGATAGGGGCGGCGGCCCTAGTACTGCTGGCAGCATCTCTCCGGGGTGGCCCATGATGCAGGTATACCTGGGTGAACCCTACATTGCCTTGCTGGTTCCGGCAGTTGTGGCGCTAGCCCTGTATAACCATAGAAAGTCCCCCTCCAGGAGCTACGTGAAGACCCACTCCTATTGGAACCCGCTTGTCAAACACGTAGCTCCACCCAGGCGTAGGAGGAGCAAGCGTCTGCTCCTCCTAGAGGCTGTAACCCTGGCTCTAGTGGTGCTGGCCCTGGCCAGCCCCACAGCTGTGGTGACCAGGAAGGTGCCCATCTCCTCCACCGTCTATGGCTCGCTGGAGATACCGGCCTCCCCTGGCCTGGTCATAGTGATCGATGTCTCAGGTAGCATGGCGGGGGCAAAACTGGAGCAGGCTAAAAACGCCGTGCTCAAATTCCTCGAACGGCTGAACGCCACCGCCGACACAGGCCTCATTGCCTTTAACCACCAGATAGTTGAAAGCATACCGCCGACCGATCGACGCGATCTGGTTAGGGCTGCCGTGCTCCGGCTGGAGGCCGACGGAGGCACCATGTACTCGTTCCCGCTTCACACCGCTTACAACTGGCTGGAAATATATCGGCACTACGATCTCCCGGCGATAGTGGTGATGGCTACCGACGGCCTGCCAGCCGACCGGGTGGAGTACAGGAGAATACTATCATACATGGCCGAGGAGGGCATCGCAGTGTTCACTATATTCATAGGGTCGGAGCAACAAGGGATAGAGGAAACCAGGTATATAGCCGAAACCACGGGCGGGAAACAGTACACCGCAGAGACAGCGGAGCAGCTCGTCGGGGTCTTCGAGGAGGTGGCTGAGGATGCCAACAAGATAGTGGAGAACGTTACCATGAGCGTCGAGACCACAGTTACCGTGGAACACAGGAAGCCCCTGTCGCCCTACCTCTACTCTGCCGCGATCATTCTCGCCGTTCTGACCGGCTACGAGCGATACCGAGCCTCTCGGCTAACCTTCTAAACACAGACCATCTGCCCTCATACCACTCCGGGTGCCTACCTGCATCCACCGCTATGACGAGTAAGCCCAGGATAGCCAGGGACAGTGCCCGGAGGTATACGAGGGCATCCGCGGAGATCCTCGACGAGAACTTAACCTCCAGGGAAAAGGCGTTCTGCAGAGGGAATAGCAGGTCCATGTAATTCAACGTGTAGCCTGAGGGTGTACGGGCGGTGCCTGCCAGGTACTTCTCGAGGTAGTTGGTATAGGTTCTTCCATCAACAACCTGGTGGAGGCCGGGCGCGTTTAGCTCCACTTTAAACCCATCTACCGGGATCCTCACAACTACCACGAGATCATGATTGTAGACAGCTGTATTGGGGGGTATAAGCACGACTTCGCCGCCCTTAGCAGCGCTCTTCTGGCCAAGCTCGGCGAGGAGGCTCTGGGTTCGGGGCTTGGAGAATATGGTGCTCCCAGGAATGGGGGCTGTGAGGCGGGCTGGCTGGACCAGATACGTGGAGATCTCGATGTTATCGGGTATCTCTATATGGGGTTTAACGACGTAGGGATTCTTGGAGAACTTTACCTCCGCCACGTAGCGGTATATGGACACGCTGCTAGATATGTATGGCGACCTTACCACATAGAACAGGTAGATATGGGTGTTATCGTAGCCTACGGATAGGTCTCCGGCATAGTACCTGGAAACGACGTAGCCTAGGTCGACGACACTGGGTACCACCAGCACAGCTATGGAAACTAGCGCCGATATCACAAGCATTAACCCAATGATTCTAAGCAGCATGCATCACACCTCACAGCTCTTTTCTATGGGTGAATATTCCTAGTGATAGTGCGAGGAGTGTTAGAGATGCGCCATACTCATATATGGTTGAAAGCAGGTATGTGGCGAAGTTCTGGTCGGCGAGGTAACGAAGTGCCGGGTAGACCACTCCGAGAACGGTGAAAGCGGTATCCTCACCTATATAGATGTCGAGGACCGCCATGATTATTATCATGGCTAACGTCAGGGCCAACGGCACGAAGATCAGCATGCCTAGATACATGGATGTGGCCCTCCCCCTCCTGCCAGCGATTACCGAGAAGAGCGTCGCCAGGGAAATATGGTAGAGCAGCTGCCCAGCCATCACCGTTATGAGGCGGTAGAGCTGGGCCTCAGCCAGTATTGATGGGTCAACCACCAGTAAAGGGACGATCAAGCTGGCTATATACCCGGCCAGTATGAGCATAGGCCCTGCAACAAGCCACGCGTATAGGTACTCTACCTTCCGGAGAGGGTGTATCAGGTACAGCATGGCATGTCCCTCGCCGATCTCGTCAGCCATCTGTGACACCACTTGGCCAGCTATCAGCGCGTAGATAACCGATGTCATGAAGAGTAGCGGCATGAGTTCTGCAGCAGCCTGAGTAGGGCCCAGTATTAGGAGAACGACCACGTGGAGCACTACTATAAGCGTCACGGTAACCGTGAGCCAACGCCCAATGATCTGGCCTGAAATGAAGTCGGCTTGGATCAGTACTCGGCGCCAGTTGACCCCTCTAATACTCTGCAGTCTTGAGGGCCCGCTCATACAGTTCACCCAGATAGCCCGTCTTGAGCTCGAACTCGTAGACTAAACCCTCGGATTCGAGTTCGCGGAGTATGCGTCTCAGCTCGTCGCCGAAGCCGGGATCGATGTGCACCTCGACCCACCCGTCTCCCAGCATGACCCCTGAAACATGCTCATGCTCCACGAGCAACCTGGCCACTCTGCGGGGCTCGGGGCACCGTACTCGGTAAACCGTGGTGACCCTGTACTTGGCTGAGAGCTCGCCCAGAGGGCCATAATCCACCACTCTCCCATTGGAGATAAGGACCACGTGGTCCACCACCTGCTGGAGCTCGGGCAGTATGTGGCTAGATATGAGCACCGTGGCGTTTAGGTCCCGCTTCAGCGCTGCTATGAGCTCCAAGATCTCCATCCTAGCGTGGGGATCCAGGTTGGCTGTGGGCTCGTCCAGCAACAGTATCTCGGGCTCCCCCAGCAGAGCCTGGGCAAGCCCGAATCTCTGGAGATAGCCCCGGGAGAGGGCTCCGATGTTCGAGTCCAGGTACCTCTCTATGCCGACGAGACGCGCGATCCTGGCTACATCGCTCCACGGCAGACCCCGAAGCCTGGCCAAGTGCCTGAGCAACGCACCCACCTTGAGGTATGGGGGATAGATAGGTCGCTCCGGCAGGAACCCCACCATCTCCCTGACAAGGTCCTCGTGTACCCAGGGCTCATACCCGTTAACGAGCACGGAGCCCGCTGTGGGCCGCAGGAGGCCCACCATCAGTTTGAGGCTCGTAGTCTTTCCAGACCCGTTGGGCCCTAGTAGCCCCGCCAAGGCTCCCCTAGGAATGACGAAGCTAGCGCCCTTTAGGGCCAGCGTGTCCCCGTAGGCCTTGTATACCTCCCTGAACTCGATCACTACGGGGTCACCGTCCCCCTTGCTACCAATATTATTGTGCGACAGCAAATATTATGCGTTGCCCGCGGCCACCGTTAAAGCAGGCTTTTGCGCACAAACTCCAGGCCCTCACGGATAACCCTTATCCTGGCGGCATACCTGTCCTGCTCCTCGTACTCCACAACCCTGTCTATGTTGGGTATGAGCCTGTGGTTGAGCACCGGGAACACCACTGCATTGACGTCGGCCTCCTCCACGCTGCCCGAGCCGCGGATCACAGCGTACGCCTGGGCCGCCCTGATGAGGGCTATGCCTGCACGCGGACTCGCGCCGAGGTCGAAGAACTTTGCCGCTGGCTCGAAGATGCTCGGCCTCGTCGCCCTCAGGAGCCGGGTCACGTAGTCGACAATGTGCTCTGGCACCTCGACCTCCTTGACCACGGTTTCCTGGGCCTCGACAAGCCAGCCGGGCTCCGTCAAGGGCTCCAGGTCCTCGAGTGGCTCGGTGAGCCTACCCATGTGGAGCCTGTACACGTTCTTCTCGTCCTCCAGGCTCCCCGGGTAGCCTATTATGATCCTCATCAGGAACCTGTCCAGCTGGGCTTCGGGGAGCGGATAAGTGCCCTCCTGCTCCACGGGGTTCTGAGTGGCGAAGACCAGGAAGAACTTGCCTCTCCCCCTGAGTTCTAGGGGGTAAGTTGTGCCGCCTATGGTTACCTGGCGCTCCTGCATAGCCTGCAGGAGAGCCGACTGGGTTCTGGGCACAGCTCTGTTGATCTCGTCGGCCAGCACCATGTAGGCGAATATGGGTCCCAGCCTCGGCTCGAAGTCCCGGGTGGCCGGGTTATATATCATGCTCCCAGTTATATCGCTTGGAAGCAGGTCAGGAGTGAACTGGATCCTACTAAACCCCTTGTACCTCACACCTCTTATCTCGGCCTCATAGTCCTCGTGCAGGCCTAGGAGCCTGGCCAGAGCCCTCACCAGGGTCGTCTTGGCCACGCCCGGGACACCCTCCATGAGCACATGTCCGTTGGCCAGCATGGCGGCCAGCAGGAGACGCTGCTCCTCCCTGAATCCTATGACCACCCTGCCAAGCTTGTCCAGCATCTCCCCAATTATTGTCCTGACGTCGTCCAGGTCCACGCCGTCCTCCCTCCTACTCAACTATTATGACGTCTCTTATTTTACGTACCTTGCTCCAAGGCACATCCCTATAGGACCCCATAACCGGCCGTCTATCCACATGTTGCTCAAGGAGCTCTATCACTGCGGAGGGGGCCTTCAGCTCCTCGAGCAGCCGTCTCACCTCTCCCAGCAGGCTTATGTCTAGCCTAGTGTTCCGAAGGGGGTCGCGGTAGTCGGCCAGCCTCTCATACAGCTCCCGGTACCCCGACTTCTTGAGGCGGGAGAGAAATGCAAGCCAGTTGATGTAGCCCTCCACGCCCATACCTTTATAGGCTCGGAGCCCAGGCTCGCCGGGCCCTATCACGATGTCCCCGGCGTAGCCCAGTATACCCTCGCTTAGACTTAGCACTAGTTTATCCCTGAGTTCCTCGGGTTTGGGTATGCTTAGCGATTCCTGGATCCTTATTCCTCGGAACCTGGCCTCTCTAGGGGTCTTGAGGAGGATCACCTTAACATCCTGCACCTCCTCACCCCTCCTGAGCGACGCCTTATCAGCCCAGAGGACTTCCTTGATGCTGACGAAGCCCTTAACGAGCTTCATGGGCCTCACAGCTTCACGTACCGGTATGTCGAGGCCCTCCTCCCTGGCGCGGGCAACGAGGTACTCGAGGGTATCCTCGCCGCCCACCTCAACCCCCCTGCTCCTAAGCGCCTCGACAAGTCTATCCCTATCCACCACCAGGTCGCGCGCAGAGGCCTCTATGATGGCCACCAGGAGAACGTCGTCCGGCAAGAACCGCAGGTCGTCGAGCAACCCGTAGATCAGGCCCTCCGAGTCCACGATCAGAGCTCCCTTGAGCTCGGCTAAGCTGTAGAACCTGGCCACGGCCTGGGCTCCTCCACACCCCGGTGTTAGGGCAAGTATTGTTTAAATGGTTAATCCACCATAACTCGGCTGAGCCGCAAGGTGGTGGGATGGCTACGGACAGGGAGAGGATCTGCAGACTAGCAGAACTGGCGGCCCGGACTGCCAGGGCCCATGCCAGCACGCTTCTCTACGGGCCGGCCAGGGCCAGCGTCAAGGGGCTCGGAATAGAGTACATGGACTTCCGCGACTACGAGTACGGAGACGACATCAAGCATGTGGACTGGAGGATCTCGGCCAGAATGGTGCTCCCCACAGGAGACCCCAGGCTCATAGTGAAGGAGTACGAGGCGGAGCGCAGCGTAAACGCGCTGGTAGCCGTGGACCTCTCAGCCTCCATGGGTTTCGGCGAGAAGGTGTGGATAGCCACTTACGCTGCCAGCCTAGTAGCATACACCGCGGCGAAGTTGGAGGACCTCGTAACCCTGGCTTTGCTGAGAAACAGAAGAGCCGAAGTCTACTGGGAGCTAGACCCCCGAAGCCTGCCGGGCAGGCTTCGCTCGACCCTGTGCAGGGAGAGCGTGTCAGGGGAAGCAAACCTTGCAACGTTGCTCGGAACACTGAGACGCCTAAGGCCACGCAGCCCCCTAATACTGGTCATGGACTACGACCATAGGCCCCCCGAGATCGACGCAGTCACCAGGTTTGCCAGGAGCAATCAGCTTACCCTCCAGGCGATCCTGGTAGCAGACCCCAACGAGGTTAACCCCCCACTAAGCGGCGCTCTTGCGGAACTCAGAGACCCCGAAACCGGTGTCGCCGTCGTGGCTACACTTGACGAAATATATGCCGGGATCAGGAGCCACGTGCGCGGACTAAGGGCGAGACTCAGAGCCGGGCGGGCTGGATACCTCGAACTCGTCGGGAGGAGGCAGGCAGTGATGTGGAGGGCTAGGATAGTTTCATCCTACCTCCGGGCCAGGGCGGGCATGGTTATTCGGTACCCGTAGTCCAGGCCTTCTCCACCTGGAACCTCAGCCGGGCCTCATCCTCGGGGCGAACTACGAAGTAGTGTCTTATGCCAGCATCGTCGAGGACCACCAGCATGGTCCTCGCTGGCTGCAACACGGCCAGCCCCACAACCAAAGCCGCAACTACGGCAAAGACCACGAAGACAAGTGGAAACACTCCGAACACGCCAGGCAAACCCGGGAATCCTACAAGGCCCCCGGTAAAGACGGAGAACACCATCAACGCTATGAGAATGAATGGGATGAACATGGCCACGACCACTATATTGTAGGCCCGCCTCGACGGAACCCTCAGCCGGGCCAGGCTTACACCCCTATACTTGTACCTATGGATCCCTCCCTCATAGGTTTCAACAACTACTTCACCCTCCTTGAAGGAGACCTCCCTAGCCGTGCCCTCCACGACGGGCACCTGCCGCCAGTACGGCCAATGGGGCCCCGGGTGGTAGTGTGGAGCCTCCACAGTCCCCCACCCTCCAGGCTTGACGGAGCCACGAAACTAGTTGGCAGTATCGGTGTTAAACTCTTTTCCAACACCCGTTTCAACGAGTATGCGCCGGATGGCCTCCTCCACCTCCGGAGGCTCCGGGAGTAGCGGCGGCCTCACATAGGGCTGTAGGGGGGCGCCCAAGGCTTTGAGCGCTGTCTTAACAGCTGTAGGGAAGGATGAGGCAACATCGTATATCCTCGCCAGGCTCAGGATCTTCCTATACGCGGAGACAGCTTCCTCCAACCTGCCCTTCCGCCAGGACTCGTAGAGCTCCAGGTGGATCCGCGGCGCCACGTTGGCCAGCGCCACCACGCCCCCATCCCCTCCCAGCAGGAGGGCTGGGAGAAGGTGGTCATCCATGCCCGTGAAGACGGAGAAGCCCCTCCTTAGGGCCTTGACTTCGCCTACGAGCCTCCTGAGATAGGTAAGGCTGTCCAGGGTAACCTTGGCGCCAACCACGTTGCTGTGCTCCGACACCAGCCTAGCATATACCTCGACGGGTATGTTGACACCCGTTGTGGACGGGATGTTGTATACTATTAGAGGCAGCTCCACTCTCTCAGCTATGGCCGAGAAGTGCTTCTCCAGAGCCTCACTGGACGGCTTGAAGAAATAGGGCGGGGCGGCTATGACGCCGTCAACGCCTAGGTCCCGGAAGGCCCTGCCCAGCTCTACGGCCTGCTGAGTGGAGTTGGCCGTTATTCCGGGCAGTACCCATGCCTTACCACCCGCGGCATCCAGCACCGCCTCCACCAGGGATACGGCCTCCTCTCTGGATAAGTGGACGAACTCCCCTGTAGTCGAGTTGGGGAAAAGCCCGTGAACACCCTGAGCCACGAGACGCCGCGCTAGCCAGGAGACGCCGTCACCGTCCAGAGAAAGGTCCTCCTTGAAGGGCGTAACCATAGGGACTATTATTCCGTGGAACCTGGAGCCCAACTTTGACCACCAGAAGGCTCTTCTAAGGATCTTGTACTGCATGATAAAATAGGTTCGCCCACCGGCTCCGGTAACAATTTTACGTTTACGAGGCTGGTGACACACAGTATCGAGGGGCGACGCTCGATGACCTGCACCATCCACGTGGAGACAGGCCTGTGCAAGGGCTGCGGAATCTGCGTGGACCACTGTCCCCCAAGGGTCCTCGCGATGGGCAGGGAGGTGGGGTCGAGGGGCTACCATTACCCCGTCCTTGAGGGGGCCTGCCGAGGTTGCAGGCTCTGCGAGCAGTTCTGCCCCGACTTCGCCATAGTGGTGGAGTGTGGTGGGGAGGAGTGAGGAGCCTTCTCACAGGCAACGAGGCCGTCGCCGAGGGGGCCCTGGCGGCTGGCTGCAACTTCTACGCCGGATACCCGATAACACCTTCCAGCGAGATAATGCACATCATGGCCGAGAGGCTCCCCAGGCGCGGGGGAGTGTTCTACCAGGCTGAGGACGAGATCGCTGCCATCAACGCGATAATAGGGGCCTCCTGGGCCGGGGCCAAGGCCATGACCGCCACCAGCGGCCCAGGCTTCAGCCTTATGCAGGAGGGTATAGGCTATGCCGTGATGACGGAGACCCCGCTGGTAATCGTCGACGTTATGAGGGCGGGCCCCGCCACTGGTCAGGCAACCAAGCCAGCCCAAGGCGACGTGATGCAGGCTAGGTGGGGGCGGCACGGGGACCAAGTAGTTCCGGTCCTAGCCCCGAGCACGCCCCAGGAGTGCTTCGATATGACGGTCAGGGCTTTCGCCATAGCCGAGGAACTTAGAACGCCCGTCATAGTATTGTCCGACGAGTTCATAGGCCACGGGAGAGAGGTCGTGGAGATACCTGGGAGGGTCGAGGTGCCTAGCCGCAGGAGGCCCCGCGGCAGGGGCGAGCCGCCCTTCGACTCCCCCGATCCCAGGGTGGCGCCGCCCATGCCCCCGCTGGGGGAGGGCTACTATGTTCTGGTCACCGGGTCGACTCATGATGCTTACGGGTACAGGGATACACGGGGATTCGAGACCCACTACCGGCTAGTGAGGAGGCTCTGGGACAAGATCTGGCTGAACATGGACAAGCTGTTCGACTATGAGGAGAGGAACGCCGAAGAGGCGGACGTGGGGTTCGTGGCCTTCGGCTCCACGGCTAGAAGTGTGGTCAAGGCTGTAGAGATCCTGGAGGCCAGAGGGGTCAGAGCCGGATACGTGAGACTCAAGACCCTCTGGCCCCTGGACCTGAGGCCCATAAGGAGGCTGGCCGAGGCTGCACGGGCGATCATAGTGCCGGAGCTGGGCATGGGGCAACTTATACTCGACGTGGAGAGAGCTGTGCGAGGCGAGACCCGAGTGGTAGGCTACAACAAGGTTGGAGGCGGGGAGCCCATCTATCCCTCCGAGCTCGCCCGCTTCGCCCTAGAGGTGTTGGGCCGTGCCTAGTGCAGAGCACTTCGCCTTGAAATACCTAAGGAGGGAGGCGCTCCCAACAGCATTCTGTCCAGGCTGCTTCAACGGCATAGTGATCAACGCCCTGGCCAAGGCCTTCGAGGAGGAGGGAGTGGAGGACCTGAGAAACTACGTGTTTGTGAGCGGCATAGGCTGCGCCGCATGGATACCGAGCCCCTTCATGAAGGTCGACTCGCTCCACACGCTGCATGGAAGAGCCATACCAGTAGCGGTGGGCGTGAAGCTGGCCAATCCCGGGCTCGACGTAGTGGTTGTGAGCGGCGACGGGGACCTGGGAAGCATAGGCCTCGGCCACCTGGTCCATGCCGCCAGGAGAAACATGGACCTAGCCGTGATAATGGTCAACAACCTGGTTTACGGCATGACACGCGGGCAACAGTCCCCCACCACGCCTCCCGGCCTCTGGACCACTACCACCCCCTACGGCTCCTACGAGTACCCTATGGATGTCTGCAGACTCCTAGCCGAGACCAGCGCCAACTACGTGGCCCGCTGGACCCCGGCCCACTTCAACAGGCTGAAGGAAAGCATAAAGCACATGCTCTTCAGGCGTCGGAGAGGATTCCGGTTCCTCGAGGTGGTGGCACCCTGCACCACCTACGTGTCGAGGAGAAGAGGCTTGAGACCTGGAGAAGCCTTGAAAGAGCTTCTAAGGAAAAGCGTGAGGCTCGAGAAGCCCGGCAAGCCCGGCTCTGGCGGGCCCGGTGAGAGGATAGTAGTAGGAGTCTTCAAGGACGAGGACAAGCCCGGCTACCTCGACCTCTACTACAGCTACGTTGAGAGGGCGAGGAGAGGTGGAACCCATGGGTGAGAGGAGCATTCTGATCGCCGGGATCGGGGGCCAAGGCGTGGTATTCGCGGCCACGGCGCTGGCCAAGGCGCTGTTCCTGCAGGGGCTCTACGTGGCGCAGCTCCAAAGCTATGGCGCCGAGGTGAGGGGCGGTGCCGTCCTCGCATGGGTGGTGTATTCGGAGGAGCGGGTATCCTGCCCCTTCACCGACGAGTATGACTTGGCGCTGATCCTACACCAAGCCGGGCTTGAGGAAGCTGCACGCAAGAACCTTGCGTGGAGAAGAGCGGTGGTAGACAGCGACCTTGTAGGGGCTGAAGTGCCTGGAGACGTGGATGTGTACCCGGTACATAGGATGGCTGTGGAGGCGGGGCTAGAGGGCCGTGAGAACATCGTCATGCTGGGAGTGGCAGCAGGGCTCGGCTACGTGGACCTCAGCCATCTGGAGAGGGCGCTGGCCTCATCCAGAGGCTCGGAGGAGAATCTCAGGGCCCTACGCCTAGGCGTGGAGCTGGCGGCAAGGCAAAAATGATCCGGATGGCCGCTACTCCCCTACCACGGTCTCTGAGAGCAGGAGCGCGAATGCCGTGAACACCAGGTAGTGCAGAGCCAGCGTGGAGAGCTGCCGCGATATGGTTTCCCCCAGCATGAGGTTCTCTATGGCGGCCGCCGAGAGGAGCACTACGGGGAAGGAGTATATCAGGGTTATGAGCGGTATTAGGAGGAACTTCCCCTCAGAGTACATGGTTAGGGCTGAGACCAGCGAAGATATCCCCGAGAGGTTGAGGCCCACGAGGACCACGAGCAGGAGCGTTGCAACGATATCCACCTGGGGCAGTCCCGTGAAAACCCAGATACACACCAGCGTGGCCAGGCTGGCTATCCCT
Organism: Pyrodictiaceae archaeon; assembly: GCA_015520265.1. Classification (GTDB taxonomy): domain Archaea; phylum Thermoproteota; class Thermoprotei_A; order Sulfolobales; family WAQK01; genus WAQK01. Next base: position 11,759 of record WAQK01000004.1, read on the forward strand.
ACCATGAAGAAGCTGTAAACCGTCTTCGCCGCGAAAACGATGGCCGGTGGGACGGGAAGCGTCTTCAGCCCCTGCAGCGTATGTTTGTCGTGCTCCCTGGTGAAGGAGGTCGTCGTTATGAAGAAGGTGGAGAGCAGCGAGATGATGAGGGTGAAGGCTAGAGGCTCGGGTCCAGACCCCTCCCCGGCCAGTAGCGAGAATGTCAGTGCACCGGCCAAGGGGAAGGCCAATATGGACGCGATCTCGTAGGAACGCCTAGCCTCTACGACCACATCCTTCCAGACAAGGGCCCACAGCATTTTCAACGTGTTCGCTGCGCTCACCGCTACTCAACCCTCCTAAGCCCGCCCTTCTCCACCCTATAGGTGGTGGCGCCGAGCCTCTCGGTTAGGGAGGGTTCGGGCGTGGGAGAGGCTGCCAGCACCGTTCCGCCCCGCCCGACGATCCGCGCCAGAAGCTCGACCACCGCCTCCCTGCCACCGGGATCCAGCCCCGTGAGCGGCTCGTCTATTACGAGAAGCTTGGGCGAGTGTAGCAGGGCTCTAGCTATGTTGGCCCTCCTCCTCCATCCAAAGGAGAGCTCCCCCACACTCCGCCTCCAAACCCTGCGGAGGCCTAGAAGCTCCAGCACCTCCTCCAGGAACCCTTGATCCACAGCGTAGAACCTTGAGTAGAAGGCAAGGTTTTCCTCAACGGACAGCTCCTCGTAGAGCAGGTTCTCGTGGAGCACCACGCCTATCAGCTCCTTAGCCCGGGGCGAAGCAGGGTCGAGCCCAAACACTCTGACGCTGCCCTGGCTAGGCCTCCAGACGCCAGCGGTTATTTTGAGAAAGGTGGACTTGCCGGAGCCGTTGGGGCCCACTATGAGGGCTGCTTCGCCCTCGCGGATTTCTACATTAATGTTCCTTAAGACCCACCTTCTGCCAAGCAGCTTCCACACATTACGGGCTACCACTGCAGAAGTCATGGCGGGGCCCTCCAAGGCCACCTCGTTACCGCCCCTCGGGCTCGGCTGGCTTGTACGCCGAGGGACACTTGGTGAGAACCTCGGTGGCTATGATCGCTGTGCCGTTGAAACTGCCCTTAGCCACTACTATGGCTCCGTCATAGACGTTGATGTTGGAGCTGCCCACATAGACGACTCTGACTGACTCCCTCCCCGTGGAGTTCTCGTCGAAGATCACGAACTCCACGTATCCGTCGCGGTACGCTATGGTGCCGTTCACAACCTTGCCCATAACCACCACATTGCGCCCCACGAGGTTCTTCTTGTAGAGGTCGGAGACGCTGAGATACTGGGTTGAGCCAAGTATTGACATTATCAGTAACGTCAGAACCACGGCGCCCAGCGCACCCGCAATTAATGCCTTATATGCCGTCCTCACCGCTATTCACCCCCTTATCCGTCCTCCTAGCCAGCAGGTATGAGGACAGGGCGGCCACGACCAGCCAGTAGATCGCGTAAGACACGTAGATTTCAGGTTCCAAGGGGTTCCACCTCCAGGAAGTGTTTCTCCCTCTCCACGTTCCTGAGATATATTAGCCTGAGCATGGGCAGGAAGAGGAGGAGGTTTGTGAGGAAGGTCGCCAGGAGCATATACTTCATCTCAGGCGATAGTTGCGGGAGAGGGTGGAGAGACCTGAACATCTTCACGGAGACATAGCTCATCGGCACGGTGACGAAGGCCATTATGGCGTAGACCGCCGAAACCTCCCTTCTCTTCTCTATGTCCCCGATGGAGGAGCGGAGCACTAGGTAGCCCACGTATGCCAGGAATAGTATGAGTGTCGACGTCATCCGGGGCTCGCTCCACTCCCAGTAGGTGCCCCAAGCCTTGCTGGAGAAGATGGAGCCCAGAAGTATGGAGACACCTGAGAGGCAGACGCCCAGAGCCACGGCCGAGTAGGCGGCTAAGTCGTAGCGAGGATTCCTCCGTATCACGTAGAGCACGCTGTAGATCAGCGAGGCCGCGAAGAGCACGTAGGCCACCCATATGGGTGGGACATGTACATACAGTATTTTGTACAGGTGGCCCAGGGTCTGCTCGGGGGGTAGCTTGAAGAGTGCGTAAAAATTGGCCAGCGCGGTGGAAACAATTCCGGCAACCAATAATATCACGGATTTCCTCATGTTCCTACACCTCTCGAAGCATGTATAGCAAGGAGCCTGACCGCCTCCGCCAACTGCTGTGGGGGAAGATGCTCGCCATACACTGCGCCTAGCACGGTGCCGTTGTAGCTTAGGACTATAGTTATCCCGGATATCTCGAAGACGGATGCTATGGTGGCACCCTCCGGGGTATCGAGCCGGTAGTCCACGAAGGAGACATTGTTGAACAGGGTTTTCACCTGGTCCCATACCTGTTCCTTATACTGGATACAGGACCCGCAGTTAGATGGCCAGAAGAGTATCACGACAGGCTCGTCAGAGTTCAGCAGCATGTATAGCCTCATCAGCTCGGGGCTGTAATTCGGGCTGGGCGGCAGTCTAGCGAAGGCCTGCAGGTAGCTGGCTATCCTCTCGGCCACCTGCCTCGCCTCGGCCTGCCCAGACTCCTGGGGCGGCGCCTCTTCTTGTTGCTGATCAGCCTTTTCGCCGTACATCAGTACGCCCACTATGCTACCGAGAATCACAGCGGCCACCGCTAGAATGGCTATACCTCTAATGTTCATGCTACTCATCTCTCCTCCCCCTCCCGGCGGTCAGTAGTGAGCCTACTACCAGGATC
>WAQK01000005.1 GCA_015520265.1 Pyrodictiaceae archaeon
GATCTATCGCAGGCTGGGAAAGTGAGAGGGCTGGTGGACCGGCCGGGATTTGAACCCGGGACCTCCCGGGTGCAAACCGGGTGCTCTTCCAGGCTGAGCTACCGGCCCACAGCCAATACATGACTCAAACTCCGGGGAGACTAAAATCTTTCCCTGCCCGTCATGCGGGCTTGCAAACTTTTTAAACCAAGACTGTTTTCAGAATAAATCCCGGGAGGGCGCCAGGCTGTAGGGCCCGTCGTCTAGCCTGGTTAGGACGCCGCCCTCACACGGCGGAGGTCCGGGGTTCAAATCCCCGCGGGCCCACCATACTCTCCTTGAGAGCTTGTTCCTCCGGACACAGATTGGGCAGATTTGGGATTCCCTACGTTGGGAGAAGGCTTTAGAGAAGGTTGAACGGGTTACCGCACTCTTATCCTGTTGACCTTCTTGCTGGCCCAGGCGTATCTGCGTAGCCTGGAGGAGCGCCCGAAACCGCAGGCGGCACAATAGCCTTTCGCAACATTGTATGCGTGGCGCCCGCAGCGTCTACACCTTATATGGGTACGGCTTCTCCCATGTTTGCCGAAAGATGTCGTGCCCTTAACCATTCCGTGTCACCCTTGAGGGTTGTCAGCCTGGGACAAGAGCGGGGGAGACTAATATAACGTTGTCCCCCCTGACAACTATCGTTCCGAGCTTCCGGGTGGAGCCGTCGCTCCTTATCTCCTCGGCGTCCTCTAGTATTAGGTTCAGGTGTTGGTCGTAGTTCTTCAGCTTGCCTCTGAGCTCCTTTCCGCCCTTTATCTTCACAAGGACAACGGTCCCCAGAGCCTCGCCCAGCACTTTATGGGTTGTCTCAGCCATTCCACACAGCCCTCCGCAGTTCTTCTCCGGCAAGGATTGTATATAGGAGTTATATAAGAATTAGCTTGCGTGGGTGCGATGAAGCGGTACCATCTCTCCAAGAAGGAGGCGAAGAAGCTTAGAGCTATGCTTACCCAGCTCTTCGGGGATGTGGAGGCGGGGTCGTACGAGGTTGTCGAGAACCGGGACTACACCCTATACCTGGTTGATAGGGAGCCCATGGTGTACCGTGACAAAGAAGGCCGCCTAGTGCCACTCCTATACTATCTTGTGAGGCACAGAGACCTGATTGAGAAGCTGCCCAGGGTAGTTGTTGACCAGGGTGCGGTGGGTCCCGTGTCGAGGGGGGCAGACGTAATGGCGCCCGGCATCGTGGATGTTAGGGGTGAGTTTAGGGAGGGTGATGTAGTTGTAGTGGTAGACGAGAAGCATGGGATGCCTATAGCGGTAACGGTGGCTCTGTTCTCGTCGGAGCAGCTTAGAGGCATGGAGAGGGGGAGGGTGCTTAAGAACGTGCACCATGTTGGCGACAAGCTATGGGACCTGTGCAAAAAGCTCTAGACTAGCCGCAGGCTGTCCAGGATGGACGGCGTGTATATCTCCAGGTCGGGCGGGAGGCCCAGCCTCGCCCTCAGCCTCCTTATGGTGGAGGCCAACGCGTCGATGCTGGAGGGCTCACCGTGGTTCAGCACTATACGTTTCGGCTTCGGCCTCATATTGGCTAGGAACCGGAGCAGCTGTCTTCTGTCCGAGTGACCCGAGAACCCCTCTATGCTGTGGACCTCCATGTTGATCTTCAGTATCGACACTTTGCCCTCCACGAACATCTCTATTTCCCTGGCGCCATCCTTGATTCTCCGCCCCAGGGTTCCCTGAACCTGGTAGCTCACGAATATCAGCGTGTTCCTGGGGTCGTCGGCCAGCAGCTTGAGGTACTCGACCGAGGGGCCTCCGGTGAGCATACCGGAGGTGGCTAGTATTATGGCTGGCTCGTTCGAGTAGACCAGCTCCAGCCTCTGATCTCTGTCGTTGACGCGTTTAACGAACTCCTCCTCGAACGGGTTCTCGCCCCTATAGATCGCGTCCCGCAGGTCCCGGGCCAGCAGCTCCGGGTGGGATGCGTGGATGGCTGTTACTTCCCCTATCATGCCCTCGGTGTATATGTCGACCTCGGGTAGCTTCTTGTTCTTTATAGCATCTATAAGTACGAGCATGACCTCCTGTCCTCTGCCCACAGCCATGACCGGTATAAGCACCTTCCCTCCGCGCTCGATGGTCTTCTTCACAAGGTTAATCAGCTCCTCCTCGGCCTGGCTTCTGGGCGGTTGGTCGGTGGCGCCGTAGGTGCTCTCCATAATGAGGGTCTCGACCCTGGGGAAGGTGTCTACGGCCTTATCGAGGAGCCTTGTTCTCGCATACTTGAAGTCGCTGGTGTAGACTATGTTGTGGAGCCCTTCACCTATGTGCAGGTGAACCATGGCTGAGCCCAGGATGTGGCCAGCGTTGTAGAAGGTAAGCCTGATGTCCGGCGTTATGTCGGTCACCTCGCCGTACTCCAGGGGTATCGTGTGCAGCCACATCTTCCTTACTTCGCGCTGCTCGTAAGGCTTCGTCCCTCCCTCCTTCTCCACGACCTCGAGATAGTCCATCTCCACGAGGGTCGAGAGGTCCCGGGTGGCCTTGGTCATATAGACGGGGCCCTCGTAGCCGTACTTGAACAGGTATGGCACTAGGCCTGAGTGGTCCAGGTGTGCGTGGGAGACTATGACGGCGTCTAGCTCCTCCAGTTTGAGTTCGTCGACGTCGAGCCTCGGGAACGCTGTGTTGGGCGTGGATCCCCCAGGATTTATCCCGAGGTCGAGCAGCACCTTGCTGTGGGCTGTCTCCACCAGTATGGCTGAGCGGCCCACCTCGCGGAAGGCTCCGAGGGCGGTGATCCTGACATAGTTGTCCTTGAAGAGGACGTCCCTATAGATCCGCTCGCCTATCTTCCTCAGTATCTGGAGCCTGGTGCCGCTCTCGGCCAGGATGTGGCCTAGGATCCTGTTAAGCATCTTGGACTCCACTATGGGGGCCCTTACGACTCGCACCCTCCACCCGGTCTGCACCATGAGCTGTCTCTGGAGCTGGCCACCCTTACCTATAACTAGGCCCGGCTTGCCCGCCTTTATCACCATCTCGCCCAGGTTATCGTCGAAGACTATCGCCTTGATCTCTGCGTCCGGCGACACGGTCTCGCGGACGATGCGTTCGGCTTCTGGCTTCGGTTTCCTTATAGATGGATCAGTCCTCAACACCACCCTCTTCCTTATGGTTTTAGCTATATTCCTGATGACTTGGGGATGGTTGACGAAGAACGCCGGATTCCTGGTATATATGGCTATCTCTGGGCCCTCGAACTCTATCCTAGTGACTCCTGACTCGGGCGGTATGTGTTTCAGTATAGTTTCACGTATGAACGCTATCCCCGAGGCGTGGTGCCTGCTCCTCGCATGGGTTCTCTGCATAATACTCGCCACTCCTGGGCTCTGTTTTGGATGTTAGGGTAACCGTAACCCTAATACGGGTTCAACAAGCTTCATGTTCCCCGAGTAAGCTCAGCCAGATCCTTACACCGACGACTTTAATATTTCTTCCCACAGGTAGGTCTTCTCCCGGACCCCGTCCTTAGTGACTATCGCAACGTCGATCCCGTTGCCAGTGGCGGTGTCCCTCCTCAACGCCGAGGCGACGGCTCTGACTGCTAGCTTCTCGGCCTCATCTATGCTGAGAGCCTCGGTATAACCGTCCTCTATCACGCCCAGGGCTATGGGTGAGCCCGAGCCTGTGGCAACGTACTTTTCCTCCGTCATGGAGCCGAACCAGTCTAGGTTGAAGAGTCGAGGAGCGTCATCGTAGCCTCCCACCAGGAGCTGGACGATGTAGGGGTAGAACCTGGAGTTCGAGAACAGCACATTGGCCAGCAATGTGGTTACAGAGCGTACCTTCATGGGTTTCTTCTGGGATAGCTTGTAGTACATGATCTCCGTCCTTATCCAGTTAACCAGCATCTGGGCGTCAGCCACTAGGCCAGCGGTCGTTATCACTATCCTGTCGTCCACCGGCACGATCTTCTTGACGTGCTTGTGGGCCACGTAGTAGCCGGCTGTGGCCCGCTTATCGGCGGCCAGCACAACGCCGTCCTTTACAAGTATGCCTACAGTGGTGGTGCCGTGCTTAGCCGCCCGCTCATAATTGTTCGGCAGCATGTCTAATCTCCTTCGTAGAAGCTTGTAGCCGGTTCATGCAACACTGCATAGCCAACCTTATTAAAGCTTACCGGGTACACACCCTAAGCAGACGGGCTGCGATATGCTATCTGAACACGTGATAAACCTGCCCAGAAAAGTTGTGGTTGGCGAAGGGGTTATCGGCCGGGTGCCTGCATACTTTGGGGAGCTGGGCCTATCCTCCCCCATACTGACTGTGACCGGTCCCCGGATCTACGGGATCGTGGGCAGCCGGTTCGAGCAGATGATGAGTGACGAGGGCTACGACGTGGTCACGTTAAGGATAGAGGACTCTAACATAGATACCGCCCAGAGGGTTCTAGAGACCGCCAGGGAAGTGAAGGCCGCCACCGTTGTCGGCCTAGGCGGGGGGAAGAGCATAGATGTCGCCAAATACGTGGCGGCGCAGCTGGGGACAAAGTTCGTCAGCATACCCACGGCTGCCTCCCATGACGGCATCGCCTCCCCCTTCGCCTCGATCAAGGGTACGGGGAAGGTCACATCGATCCGCGCGGTGGAGCCCGTGCTCATAGTGGCTGACATTGAAATCATTGCAAAGGCCCCGCGCCGCCTCCTAGCGGCGGGTACGGGGGACGTGATAGCCAAGTTCACAGCCGTGCTTGACTGGAGGCTCGCGCACAGGCTAAGGGGAGAGTATTACGGCGAGTACGCGGCGTCCCTGGCCATACTATCCGCCAAGCATGCCATGAGATATGCAGACATCATAGGTAGAAGTGGCCTCGAGGGTGCCAGGATCCTAGTGGAGGCGCTGATAAGCAGCAGCGTGGCCATGTGTATAGCTGGCTCGACCAGGCCGGCCAGCGGGTCTGAGCACCTCTTCAGCCACGCGTTGGACATCGTTGCCAACAAACCCGCTCTCCATGGCGAGCAGGTGGGCGTTGGGACCATAATGATGGCGTACCTCCACGGCAAGAACTGGAGGCTTATCCGGAAGACCCTGAAGAGGGTGGGTGCACCAACAACGGCTAAGGAGCTCGGGGTGAGCGACCACCAAATAATAGAGGCGCTAACCATGGCCCACAAGATCAGGCCTGAGCGCTACACTATTCTGGGTGACAAGGGGCTCAGCTGGAAGGCGGCCGAAAACCTAGCCCGGATCACGGGCGTCATAAACTAGCTCCACCATCCTTAAAACCGCTCATCCAACATTGGTTCGCGGTACAAGCCATGCCGGGCGAGTCTACGATAATAACGTTGCTGCCCCCGTCCCTTGCAAGGAGGGGAGCTCTGTTCGTAAACGAGGGCGAGTCGCCGGAATGCAGGAGATGCAAGCTAAGGAAAGTATGCATGGAGAACGCCAAGCCCGGCAGGGTGTACCGCGTCTCCAGGGTCAGGAAGATGAGCCACGACTGCCCCATCTATGGCAAGGTACATGTAGTCGAGGCTGAAGAGGTCGAGTTCGAGGTCGCCGTCGAGCCGAGACTCGCCGTGGTTGGCGCCATAATAACTTACAGGCCCTACCGTTGCGGCTCGAAGCTCTGTCCCAACAGGATGGTTTGTTCACCCGACTACATCAGGAAGCCGATAAAGGTGAAGATACTGGAGGATAAGGGGTGGATCCGGTGCCAACAAAACGTTAGGTTGAAGAGGGTCCTGGTAAAAGCCGTCGATTAGGCGGAACCTTCGTCTTCCTTCTTCTCAGTCTTCTTCGTCTTCCTGGACTTCCTGGTGGTCCTCGTCTTCCGGCCCTTGGGCTTCGCCTTCTTCTCTGCCTTCTCCTCTAGCTTCTCCGGCTCCTTGGGGCTGGGGTTCACGTGCTTCTCCAGGAACAAGACCTCCCTTGTCTCGGGCATGTACTTGAATATCTCTAGGGCTACCGCCTTCTTAGCGTACTGCACGTCCTCCAACAACATGGCTTCTTCGGGCATCTGGATGGTTACTGTGCGGCTCTCACCGTCTATGGTGACCGCGAACTTCTCTGGCTCTACGCTGCGGATCCTCCTGTGCAGGAGGTGTTGTATCTTCTCCACCGGGTCCTCGATCCTCCTAACCACTTTCACCTTATAGATCAGCGTCTTCCCTGCGAGAGGGTGATTGAAGTCGACGACGACCCTTCCACCGCTCACGCTCTTAATTATCGCCGGTAAACCGTTGATCTCGACGATCTTGCCTGGCCTGGGATCTATACCGGCTTTCCTGAACTCTCTCAGAGGCATAATTTTGACTTTGCCGGGATCCCTGCGTCCATAGGCCTTGTCGGGCGGTATCTCCACCTCCTTCTCCTCGCCCTCCTCGAAGCCGTAGAGAGCCTCCTCGAGACCTTTGATTACCCTGTGCTCACCCAGGATCACGAGGAGGGGCTCGTAGACCTCCCTTTCGCTGTAGATCTTGGCCTCCTCCGCAACCTCCTTACTCGTGGTCTCGATTATCTCGCCCGTCTCCTTGACCCTCGCCGTATACTCCACCAGCAGGAAGTCGTTCTCTTTGAAGCCCATGATGACCGCCAACCAACACCATGTATAACAGGTTAAATAGGGTTATGGAGTAGCCTCTGATTTTGCAGGTCTCTTCGGACCTCTTCTGTAGATGTTTTTATGTTCCTTATTGTTGATTTTAATAATTTTATATAATATATTTAGCCTAGACGCCTACCTGGTCTCACTTTTCTTAGTTCCTCTTTTCCTGGCTGGCATTCTCGAGTTTACGTAAAAACTTGTCAGGACCTTACCATTAGTTGAACTACACGGTGACCTCCGCTGGGGCCCAAGGGGCTCTGGCGGAGAGAAACCGTCACGAACCGCCCTACCAAGAGCCCTCAATGACCTAGGGCGGGAACGGTTCCCTAACCTAGCCTCCCCTTCTAAGGTACCATCCAAGGTCTCTTACATTCTTGACAGCCACCACGGATCCTGGAGACCATTCGTGTGGCGCGGCGACAACAACCCCGTAGCCCAGGGCCTCGCCCCGCGGGTTCAGCACAACCACCAGGCTCCCCCTCTCTAAGGGGCCCCGGTAACCCGTTATAGAGCCCGAGAACAGGTCCCTGCCGTAAAGGAACAGGCTAGCAGCCTTCTCCGAAACGGTGACCAGGCCTCGTTCCGCGTATCGGGCCACCAGATGGGCTAGGGGGAGAGAGGGCTTATACCCGCCTCTCTCCAGGTATCCGAGGAATAGGCCCGCCGAGTATGGGTGTAGCCCGGTGCTCGCGGCCAGGAGTTCTACCAGCTCCACCTGGACCGGCGGCACGAGGTATATCTCCGCCCACCTATTGGAGGACACGTAGATTTCGCCGCGGGTTTTCAAAGTCCTAACCAGGCGCTGGCCGAACCACCTCTCCAGGCTACCCCAGACTATACCAGCGGTTCTGGCATCGGCCCTTCCGAATCTCAGTGCTTTCTCAGAAGGCATATTACGAACCCCTCGGTTCCATGCTTATGAGGATATAATCTCCGGCACCGCGACACCCGAGGGTCGAACCTCACGCCCCTAAAACTGGTGATGCCCGGCAGCCCAACCTCCACCTTGGGCTCCACAACAGTGAGTTCGGGGTGTCTCTCCAGGACCCTAGACACCACGTACTCGTTCTCCTCGGGCGCTATGCTACATGTAGTATAGACTATGTGTCCTCCAGGCTTGGTCACGGCGCTGGCCGCCTCCAGGAGCTCTTCCTGGAGGCGCGTCATTTGGAGTATGTCTTCCAAGGCTCTGCTTCTTTTGCGGGAGGGGTCGAGCGGTATCACGCCCTCGCCGGTGCAGGGCGCGTCCAGCAGTACTCTGTCAAAGGTGGGACCCATCGCGGCCAGCCGCCTAGCATCAGTTCTTACGATAATGGTGTTGGTAACCCCCATCCTGTTAAGATGGGATCTCAGGGCCCGCACCCTCTCCCTCGATATGTCGACGGCTAGTATGACACCTGTATCCCCCATTAGCTGGGCCAGCTGCGTTGTCTTTCCCCCCGGTGCGGCCGCCATGTCCAGCACCCTCTCCCCGGGCTGCGGGTCCAGGATATATGCTGGAAGCATGGAGGCTGCGCCCTGAATATAGTAGTATCCTAGCAAGTACTCCTCCGTGGCGCCCAGGCTGACGGATCCCCCCTCCACCCAGAAGCCGTGGGGCGCCCAGGGTATCCTGCGGAGCCTGAAGCCCTTAGCTTCGAGCCTCTCCACCAGCAGGTTGCAGCTTATTCTAAGCGTGTTGCACCTTATGCTTCTGGGTAGAGGCTTCTCGCATGCATCGAGGAAATCTATCAGCTCTTCGCCGAAGATCTCGGCGTATCTCTCTATCATGTAAGGGAGATAGCCGTACCTTCTGGCCAGCTTCACCGCATATTTACTGGGCTTAACGCTGAACAGCCTCTCCTCTTCTCTCATGGCCTTACAGCCCTCGGCGCCAGTGCACCAGCTAATATAATGGGTCTGCCCTTCTTTAAACAGGGTGCCGTGCCTATGACAGGGACAGATTACTGGGAGGTGGAGGCGAAGGTCAGGGTAAAGGATCCGGGGCCTGTCGAGGAGAGGCTGAGAAGAATCGGCGCCAAGTATCTGGGCAGCGTGGTTGAAGAGGACATTTATTTCAACTACAGGGATAGGGGGTGCGGCGATCTGGCGGCGAGCGACGAGGCTCTCCGGGTCAGGATCGTGGACGGAGAATGCGAGCTAACCTATAAGGGCCCTAGGGCCTCGCAGACCCTTAAGTCGCGGCTGGAGATAAGTGTTAAGGTCTCCAGCTGCGACGCCATGATGGAACTACTTAAACATATAGGCTTCACGCCCAGTGTACGTGTAGTTAAGCAGCGCAAGACGTATCAGCTGGGTGACGTCAGGGTGAGTATAGATCATGTAGAGGGACTAGGCGTGTTCGTTGAGATAGAGGCGTTGGGCGGAAGAGCAGAAGCGGAGCGCAGGGTCGTGGAGACGGCGAAGCTTCTGGGCCTCGAGCCGCCCTTCATCACAGACTCCTACCTCGAAATGCTGCTTGGTGGTGGGAAGTGAAGCCCGTGTCCCAGGTGATCTCGCTAATCACCGACTTCGGCCTAAAGGACCCCTATGTAGGCATAATGAAGGGGGTGATTGCATCCATTAATCCCAAGGCGGCTGTCATCGACATAACACACAATGTCAGAAGTTTCGACGTGAGGGAGGCAGCCTTCACTCTGCTCGCCTCATACAGGTGGTTCCCGCCAGGCACGGTACACATCGTAGTGGTGGACCCAGGCGTGGGTACTGCTAGGCGCCCCCTGCTGGTTGTGGGTAGGAACTACTACTTCATAGGACCTGATAACGGCGTGCTAAGCTGGGCGGCGATGGAGGACGGCATAGAGTCTGTCTACGTGCTGACCAACAGGGCCTTCATGACCAGGGAGGTCTCCTACACGTTCCACGGTCGAGACATATTCGCGCCGGCGGCCGCCTGGCTCACCCGTGGCGTTAAACCGGAGGTGCTGGGAGAACCCGTAAAGCCGGGCACGCTGGTAAGTCTGGAGCCCCTGAGGTGTGAGGGCCGGGAAGGCGTTGTGGGGGGCTTCGTCGTAGTGGTGGACAAGTTTGGCAACGTGATAACCTCGTGCAGGGAAGCCCCCTTCAGCCCCGGCGACAGGGTGATCGTGGAGGCCGAAGGCTCGGAGTGGGAGGCGGTTTTCGCCAGAACCTTCGGCGAGGTGCCGGAGGGCCAGCTGCTTGTCCACGTCAACAGCCTCGGGTTCCTCGAGATCAGTGTAAATAGGGGTAGCGCCTCAACTATGACCGGGCTCAAACCAGGTGATGAGGTATGGCTAAGGAGGCTGTAAGGGCGGTTTTCCCGGGCAGATTCCAACCACCCCACTACGGCCATCTAAAGGCCATTCTCTGGGCCTTGGAGAGGGTGGAAGAGCTGGTAATAGTGGTTGGCAGCGCGCAGGAAAGCCATACATTGACTAACCCCTTCACGGCAGGTGAGAGGATCCTGATGATCCGGGCCATGCTGGAGGACGAGGGCGTCGATCCCCGCAGGATATACATTATACCTGTAAGGGACATAGCGATGAACGCCGTATGGGTACGTTACCTCCAGATGCTGATACCCCCTGTGGACGCCGTGGTTTCAAGGAACCCCCTGGTCTTGCGGCTCTTCAAGGAGGCCGGATACAAGCTGCTGGTTCCACCCGCCTACGAGAGGGAGGCCTATGTGGCTACGAGGATACGTAAACTCATGCTCCAGGGCAACGGGTGGCTGGACCTAGTGCCTCCCGGAGTGGCCAGGATAGTTAGAGAGATCGGTGGAGTTGAAAGGCTTAGAGAGATAGCCGAGAAGGACTAGGTGCCCTGCCTTGAAGGTTATAGACGGGAGCTATGGGGAGGGGGGAGGCCAGATACTTAGAACAGCTCTGGCCCTCTCGGCGGTTACCCTGGAGCCCGTCAAGATAATCAACATCAGGGCTAAGCGGAGAAACCCGGGGCTGGCCAGGCAGCACATGACGGCTGTAAAGGCGCTCGCCGAGCTCACCGACGCCGAGGTCGAGGGGCTCGCCCTGGGGTCACAGGAGCTGGTCTTTAGGCCTCGCCGGATAAAGGCTGGAAAATACAGGTTCGACATAGGGACCGCCGGCAGCATAACGCTAGTGCTCCAAGCTCTAACACCTGCACTGGTCTACGCGCCTGGGCCAGTCGAACTGGAGATCAGGGGAGGAACCGATGTGTCTTGGAGCCCGACAGTCGACTACTTTGCCAATGTGTTCCTTAGATTCTTGGAAAGGATGGGATACCGTGTCGAACTAGAACTTGTGCGGCGAGGGCACTATCCCAGGGGAGGCGGCATAGTTAGGGTTAGGGTTCCGGCACCGCCGCGGCGACTTACACCCATCGAGGCCCCAGAGAGAGGAGAGATTATCCGGATCCGCGGGAGAAGCCACTGTGTAAGGCTGCCGCGACACGTCGCTGAGAGGCAGGCGTCAGCCGCGGAGCGCGTTCTCCGCTCCAGGCTCGGCGACCTGGATATACGCGTGGAGGTTGAGCACTACGATCCCAGCCGCGACCCCCACCTGGGTCCTGGGAGCGGCGTCGCACTGTGGGCTGAGACCAGATACTCGCTCCTGGGCGCCGACTCGCTGGGAGCCCGGGGCAAGCCAGCGGAGGTTGTGGGCAGGGAGGCCGCCGAGAAACTTGTGGAAGACCTGGCTAGGGGCACTGCGCTGGACCGCCATATGAGCGATATGATAATACCTTTCCTTGCCATGGCTGACGGGGTCTCTACGGTTACAGGGGCCCGCTACTCCCTACACGCCCACACCAACGTATGGGTGGTCAAGCAGATGCTTGGAGTAGAGATAGAAGTGGAGGGCAGACTTGACGAGCCCTTCAAGCTGAGGGTCTCCGGGTCTCCCTCCAGTCTTTAACCAATCCTTTGCTTCTCACTATCCTGAGGGCCTCTTTGAGCACGTCCTCCACGTTCTCGCCGGTCTTGGCGACTATTCTGAAAGGTCTGCCGTAGCCTTTCCCGGAAACCAGTTTCTCTGCCTTCTCCACCGAGCCAGGCCTAGCTATGTCCACTTTATTTATCGCCACAACTATCCTGTCCTTATCGCCGACGATGTTGCTAGCTATGTCGTCCAGTATCCTGACCTGGGTGCCAAGGTCGTAGTAGGCTTCATCTGAAGGATCCAGGAGGAAGATCACCGAGTCGGAGAGGTAGCGGAGGGCGAGGATCGCCCTGTACTCAATCTCGTTCCTCTTTTCGAGTGGTCTGTCCAATATGCCCGGCGTGTCTATTATCTGGAGCCTTACCCCCTCCACGTTTGCGTGCCCGAGGATCACGTTTTTAGTTGTGAAGGGGTAGGGCGCCACCTCGGGGCTTGCGCTTGAGATTCTCGCCACTAGCGTAGATTTTCCTGCCTGGGGCGCGCCCGCTACGATGAGTTTTGGATCGTCTGTTATCGTAGGGGTCTTGGAGAGCATGATGACTATGGACTTCAGTTTCTCGAGGGAGGCTCTCCGCCTCTTAACTACGGAGAGCATGCGGCCAATGGCTTCCCTCCTTAGCGTCGCAGCCTCTCTGGCCGTCTCGGCTGCAAGCAGCTTGTAGCGGTACTCGTCCCTGATCTGTCTCACTATCCTTTGGGCGTGTCTCAGGCTCTTTATGTGTCCCAGATAGTCCTCACCCGTGAGTCGTATCAGCTCCCTGTAGAACGGGTGCATAATGGAGGGGCTGGGGAGGCTGTCCAGGAACCTCAGTTTAGACTCTATTATCTGGTACACCTGGTCTATCCGCTGCATTTCGAAGCCTATGATCCTGCGAAGACCCCTTCCCCGCCTCCCTTTGAGGTAGCGTCGCTGCACCTTCTCCAGGATCTCATCGTAAGTCGGCACATGCACCTTCTTCATGGTGTCTGGGAGGCCCTCGACCATATAGCAGCACCCTTATACTTTACCATCACGACACGGTGGATAGGGATAATGGTCCCCTCCTCCCCGCATCCAAGGTATATGTAGGCCCTGTCAACCCTCTCTACGCAGCCTCCAGGTATTTCCCTGAGCCCGGTAGGGGTTAGCCTGTCAACCACCACCAGTGTGTACTGGTCCTTGTCATCCGACCAGAGTATCTTGTTCACCATGTTCCTGATAGTCCCCTTCCTCAACAGCCATACTACCCGCCAAGACTTGTACCACATCCCTAATAAGACGCTTCTCCCTGTCCACAAGTTTCTTGACTCTGCGGAAATGCTTGGGGTTAACGCCTACACGGGCAGCTATTCTCTCCACACCCATGATGGTGCCCGACGCCCTAGAGTAGAGGTATAGGGCTATGGCGAGCTTGAGTCTAAGGGTTCTGGAGGCTAGTCTAGGATAGTTCTCGAGGAGCCTCATTACAGCCGAGAGCTTGGGGTGCTCACTTAGCACCTCATCGAGGATCCGGGGTGTATCCATCCTGACAAAAACTTGTGCCTTGACCCGTCCACCGGTCTCCAGATACCTGGCAACCCCCTCTTCACGCATCACCAGCCCCGGCTTCCTCTCCCTGGCCAGCCGATTGTAGAGGCGGAGACGCTGCCTGGCCCCTCGGCGCCGCCTTGAACCCCGCTGCCTGGTTTTGCGCGGAGCCTCCTCGGCATGGTGGTATGGCGCGGCGTAGTCGTAGATCGTGTCGACTACTGATCCACACTCGCTGCACACAACATATCCGCTGCTTTCATCCCAGACCAGCCGCGCTGAGCCGCAATAATTGCATCGCAATTCCCGGCTACCGTGCCTGGGCTGGTCCGTAATACTATATCGGCGGTATGGTAACAGGTACGCGTGGAGAGGGAGGGTTGGGTGAAACTATTTCCCAACACCATTATCCTGTATTAAATTTAATAGGTACAGGAGCCAACCTTGGAGTGGGTTATGCTAGATGGCTCAGGCGTACACTGGTGCTACAGCTGTAGGCATAAGGGTTAATGACGGTGTGGTGTTGGCAGCCGAGAAGAGAGTCAGCTACGGCGGCTTCGTTATGAGCAAGTCTGCCCGGAAGGTTTTCCTCATAACCGGTAGACTAGGCATAGCCTGCGCAGGGCTCTTCGCCGATCTCCAGGCTGTCGGCAGGATGCTGGAAGCAGAGGTAAGGTTCTACGAGGTTTCATTAAAGAAGACAATGAAGACGGCGGCTGCAGCCAAGCTGCTTGCCAATATACTTTACTCCTACAAGCTGTTCCCCCTGATATCCGAGACCCTGGTAGGCGGCGTTGATGAGGAGGGGCCGCATCTCTTCGTCCTCGATCCGGTGGGTTCTGTGATAGAGGACGACTACGCGGCGGTTGGTTCAGGGGCACCCATAGCTATAGGCGTAATTGAGAGCGAGTACAGGCGTGACGCCGGCCTAGACGAGGCGAAACAGCTAGCGATCAAGGCGGTCAAGGTTGCCATGGAGAGGGATGCATCCTCGGGCGACGGGATAGACGTGTTGGTGATAGGTAAGAACAACGTGTCCGAGGAGAGCATACAGGTTAAAAGAACTATCTAGGCGTTCATCCATGTTTAACCCGGCCCGGGCCAGGCTCCTACAGGAGAAGCTGGCCGGATGCGTTGTATTCAAAGACGAGTTCCCTCCCCTAAACCTCGTGGCAGGGCTCGATGTCTCGTACTTTAGGTCCTCGGGATTCCAGTGCGGCGTGGCCGTTGTGGCGGTCCTAGAGTACCCCTCCCTCCGCCTTGTGGAGTATACGTATCATGTTGAGGAAGCGCCGGTCCCATATATTCCCGGCCTGCTAGCGTATCGTGAAGCACCGGTGCTACTGAAGGCCTATGCTAAGCTCAGGCACGACCCAGATCTCCTGGTGGTTGACGGTCATGGAGCCACTCACCCGCGTGGCCTGGGTATAGCTAGCCATATAGGTGTGGTGCTAGACAAGCCTTCCATCGGCGTGGCTAAGAAGCTTCTGGCGGGAACGCTGGAGGAGTATCAGGGTATGAAGTATATAGTGGTGAACGGAGTCAGAGCTGGCGTAGTTGTAGAGGAGCCTGGGAGGAGGATCCTCTATGTGAGCACCGGTCATAAGGTTTCGCCACGCACGGCATATAGGCTCGTGGTTAGGATGAGGAGACCGAGGGCAGGGCTGCCTGAGCCGGTAAGGTTGGCCGACGGGCTCTCAAGGGATCTGGCCAGGAAGTTTAGGGGCTCTAGGTGTCCCGAGCCCGGCTAGAACCCTTGGACCTGCACATGCGTTCCACGATGACGTCTATTATGCGGCTAGTACTGGTGGGGCACCCCTCCCTGATCCTCGAATCCAGCTTTACTACTCTAGTCTTCAAACCCCTCCTTTCGAGCTCCTTCCGGAGTTCCTCGGGGTCGAATGGCTGGTCCGGGCCTAAAACTAGGAGATCTGGAGCAATATCCAGGACGGGTTTAAGGAAATCCTCCTTGTCGCCCAGCACAGCCCTCTTAACGTACCGTATACTTGATATGAGTTGCAGCCGGCATTGCTCGTTAAATATAGGGTCTCTCCCCTTGATCCTCTTGACGTTGGAGTCCCTAGCTATTATCACATAGAGGTCGCCATGCTTAGCTGCTTCTCTGAGGAGGTAAATATGGCCGGGGTGAATTATGTCAAAGGTGCCCGCTACCAGTACTTTCCTCCTCCGAGGTCTGCTCCACTCCAGCTCAAGGACTCCCAGGAACTTGAGTGCGTCGAGCAGGCCCTCGGCGTAAGCCACGGTTACCAGGGCTGTTTCTATATCCCCCTTCTCCAAATAATATTTCGAGTCCTCGAGGTATGCCTCCGCGAGTTTGACCAACCTGGCATACTGGGGCTTCAGCTTCCCCGGATCTATCCCGGCTAACACCTTTTCTAGGCCAGCAATGTATGTTCTGGCCCGCTCTTCAAGATCTTCGCTTCTCTGCGTCAACGCTGTACACCCTTACACTCTCCTGCTCCATGAAATGGAGATTGCCGGGAACTATAAGCATATGGGGAGGCCCTGGAAGCCCACTCCACCTCTTCACGGCGGATGCCCGCCCACTAACGATGGCCTCGTCGCTGCAGCCGAGCCTGGCGAGCCCCACTACCAGAGTGTCGCCTGTAAACACGCCTTCGCGCCTCCTCTCCTCGACGCCTAGCAGGATCTCTATGGCCTCTGCTACGGTCATCCCTCTGCCATCCTCCAGGACGTCGAGGTAGAACAGTGTATGGAGACCCCTCTCCTTGTTCTCTTTGAGAACATCGTATGGGTATTCGGAGACTATGCCGTCGCGGGGATATACTATGGTGGCTGATTTCCCGAACTTGTAGGGGAAAAGTCCTGACGCCGAGACGGCTGCACAGTGGGCTGAAACCCCATATATAGTCTCCACCCTGTGGCCGTTCTTGATGGCTTCCAGCTTAAGGCTCAGATGAGTGGTTGCTATGAAGGGGTCCCCTATCACTGCTAAAGCCACAGTCCTTCCCCTGTCCAGCTCTTCCAGTAGCGCTCGTCCGCCGAGATCCTCTAGGTCACGCCTTGTAAGCATCACTACCGGCTTGCCTATAAGTTTCTCGAGTTTTTCCGGGCTCCAATCCGAGAGGGGCACAGTGTATGTTTCAAGGAACACGGTATCGCTGGTTCTAAGCGCCTCCAGCGCTGCTAGGGTGATGTACCTAGGCGTCAGGCCTAGACCCACGAATCTAAGCAGTCCTCCAGGCGTCTCGGATCCCCCGCTGAGCCGTTTTGCTACGCCGTATGTGGGGCGAATGGGGGGTAGGAGCCCTCCAGGGAGGGTGTGGCGGGCCCGCCGGGATTCGAACCCGGGACCTACGGGTTAAAAGCCCGCCGCTCTACCAGGCTGAGCTACGGGCCCTCGGGGCTAGTGTGACACAGACCAGGGTTTTATAATCTATGCCTACATGGCGGGGAAAAGTAGAGCTCTGCAGTACCATAAAACAGTTGTCGGGGCAGGGACTGGGGTGGGGGTGGCGCTATTGTAACGTTATGAGAAAAACTTATTATAGCCACACTATGAATCCCCTTGAACGCAGGGCCCCTACCAGCTAGGAAGGTTGAGTCTCATGGTTTCGCGCAAATTTAACGTTCTAAACCACGAGCTTGTGCCCAAACACGAGGTGCTTAGCCCGGAAGAGGCGGTAAGAGTGCTCAAGGAGCTTGGAACGATGCCGGAGAAGCTTCCCTGGATAAAGGCGTCCGATCCTGCTGCCAGGGCTGCTGGAGCCAAGCCCGGCGACATAATAAGAATTATTAGGAAGAGCCCGACAGCAGGCGAAACCGTTGCATACAGGTACGTGGTGGTGGGATAAGGTGGCGGGCACTGCTTTTCCCACGCCCGAGGACCGGTGGGTGCTTATCAAGGCGTTCTTCGAGGAGAAAGGACTTGTCAGGCAGCACCTAGATTCCTATAATGACTTTATCGAGAACAAATTGCAGGAGATAGTCAACGAGAACAATATCGTGGAGACTGATATCCCAGGACTCTACATAAAGTTCGGCAAGATCAGGGTCGGAGAACCCAGGGTTAGGGAGGCTGACGGCGGCGAGCACGAAGTAACCCCTATGGAGTGCCGGTTGAGAAACCTCACCTACGCCGCCCCCATATACCTTGAGATGAGCATAGTCGAGAATGGCATCGAGAGCGAACCAGTCGAGATCGTGATCGGCGAGATGCCAATAATGCTGAAATCAGTGAAGGACCCTCTATCGAGGGCCACGCCGGAGGAGCTCATAAAGATAGGAGAGGACCCCAAGGACCCGGGAGGATACTTCATCATCAACGGTTCCGAGAAGGTTATCGTGACCCAGGAGGACCTGGCGGTAAACAGGGTCCTCGTAGACGTCACCAAGGGTGGTGCGGCAACCCACATGGCTAAGGTTGTCTCGGCCACGGCAGGATATAGGGTGC
>WAQK01000006.1 GCA_015520265.1 Pyrodictiaceae archaeon
CCACAGCCCCTCTACGTGGGTGCACAACGGTTCGAGGCTCCCTGCCCCACAAATCGTCGAGTCTTACCCAGAGAACATGGTCCACCTCATCGCTCACAACTCTCGCCTCGACGGGGCCAGCAGGCATACCAACCACCGGCAACACCCGTATACCACGTATCCTGGTCGTGTGGACCGGGAGGCGCCCAACTATCCTGACATAGCCGGGCCACACGCCTACCTCCTCCCAAGCCTCCCGGAGAGCCGCCTCCTCGGGAGTCTCGCCAGCCTTCACCCTACCCCCAGGGAAAGCCACGTCACACGCCCAGGGGGATGCGAGGCTACAGGATTTACGTACAAGAAGAACATGTACAGGGTCCCCTGAGAGAAGGACAAGCACAGCTGCATCCACGTCTCCAGCGTCGCCGGGCCCCATCTCCATAGTATCCAGACTCCTGTTGGTTGATAAGGGTTCAAGCCCCGTGAATAAATTTTCCATTACCTTTGGAGCTGAGCCGCGGAAACTGGTCCTAGAGATCGAAGCCGCTAGAAGCGGCGTGGAGGACTTGTCAGCACCAGAAACCATCTTCACGGCTCTGTCTATCTAGCCCTCATCATCCAGACTATATGGTGAAGCCGGAGGGTTTAACGTTGACGGCCCTAGACAAGCACCCTGGCCAACCTTTCGAACCCGCGCCTGTAGAGGACCAGGAATATGGCTGAGCGTGCGAAGAGGTCTATGTCCATCGCTATCCACGCCCCCACCGCGCAGAGGCCGGGCGGCATCAGGCGTGGCAGTAGGACTGCGGGCACCACCCTGAAGAGGTAGAGGCTCGCCAGGTTAACCACGGTGGGTACCAGCGTGTTGCCAGCCCCCCTGATGGATCCTGCCAGTGCCATAACGAGTCCCAGGGAGGGCTCGCTTATGGCTGCGAGTACTAGGTAGATCATGGAGAGCCACAGGATCCTCGGTGTATCGGTAAACACTTGGGGCGCCACGGGCGACAGCGCTGCGAGGAGGAGGCCGGCCAGAACCATGAATATGGTGGTCCCCTTGGCCACCTCCCACCCAACCCTCTTGGCCAGGCCTATGTCCCTCCTACCAGTCTCCTGGCCCACCATGCTGGAGGCCGCGACGCTCATGGCGAAGGCTGGCAGGTATGCGAAGGCCTCTATCCTCACACCTATGGTGTGGGCTGCCAGGAAGTCCCTCCCGCACCTGGAGATCACGGCTATGTAGACCATGTTGCCCAGCGCAAACACAGTCCTCTCCACCGTGGGTGGCAGACCAACCCTCGCAGCCTTAAGGGCGCCCAGGCCCGGCACGGCGAGCCTAACCGGGAACGGCAGTATTCGCGTAAACGCTACGTGGAGCGCGAAGTCCACTACGAAGGCAGCAGCACTGGCAACCGCGGCTCCAACAATGCCCAGGCGGGGGAACGGCCCCAGGCCGAATATGAGCAGGGGGTCCAGGACTATGTTAACGAGGGCGCCGGAAACAGTCGCCACCATGACAGGCTTAGTCATGCCCACAGCTCTGAAAGCGGCGCTTATCGTCATGGTTACAGCCACCAGCGGCAACACTAGGACGCGGACCCTGAAATAGTCGGAGGCCAGAGGCACCGTGGCCGGGTCCCAGCCGCCCAGCAAGCCGAGGAACTCGAAGCTGTAAAAGTACCCGGCAGCGGCTATGGGCAACGTAGTGAGGAACGCCGAGGGCAGGGACTCGCCCAGTATACGCGAGGCCTCCCCAGGCCTCTCAGCACCATAGGCCTGTGCAGCGAGGACCAGCACACCCATGTAGAAGAGCTGGACGGAGACGAAGAACAGCCAAGAAGCATACCCGGCCAGCCCTATAGCCGCCGTAGCCTCGTCCCCCAGCTTAGAGACAAAGAACATGTCAGTTACGGAAAGGACACTATCGACAGCCTCAGCCACTATGAGAGGCCAAGCAATACTCCAAGCCCTCCGCAATATCCCCCAATCCAGCACCTCGCCGCACCCTCATGGTTCGAAGCCGAGCCTGGCACAATGAGGGGATGCCGGGTTATAACCATTATATCCCGATCCGGCCAGCCGCCGGACCTCAGATAAGGCCGAGTTTCACCAATGCGTCATGGGAGAGTTTCGCCAGAAGTAGGACGGCAGACGCCGCAGCGGTCAGCCTAACCATCCTTCGCCAACCCTGGAGCCCCCATATGCCCAGGAGCATCGAGGCCCACGACGCTGCAAAGGCAGCTGCCAGCAACGCTTCGAGAAGACCCATACCTGGCCCCACAGTCTTTATTGTGAAAGTACATTTTAACTAGTGTGCCTGGATCCCTTTAATGGTGTATTTCGTGGGCAGACTTTTCGGCACCGATGGTGTTAGGGGAGTTGTCAACGAGGAGCTTACCCCCGAACTCGCCCTGAGGCTCGGCGAGGCCGTGGGGACCTGGCTCGGCCCGGATAAAAGGGTTCTTGTTGGCCGCGACGTCCGGGCTGGGGGCGAGATGATTAGGAACGCCGTCGTGGCAGGCCTGCGGTCCGCGGGGGTCGAGGTGTGGGATGCGGGGCTGGCCCCCACCCCGGCCATCCAGTACGCCACCAAGAAGCTGGGCTACGATGGAGCCGTTATAATAACGGCTAGCCACAACCCTCCGCAGTATAACGGGATAAAGGTGGTGGCGGGAGACGGGGTCGAGATACCGAGGAGCACTGAGAGGGAGATCGAGGAGATCTTCTTCGAGTCCAGGTTCCGCAGGCTCGGCTGGAAGGAGCTCTCAGGGAGTGTGGGGCGGGAGGACAGGGTCCTGAAAACCTATGTGGACGGCATAGTGGGTCTCGTAGACAGGGAGGCCATAGCATCCTGGGGCTTCAAGGTCCTCGTGGACCCTGCCAACAGTGTTGGCGCGCTGGCCCTTCCCCAGGTCCTCCGCAGGCTCGGCGTAAGAGTGGTCACTCTCAACGGCCACCTGGACCCAGCGTTCCCGGGCAGGGAGCCCGAACCCACTGTGGAGAGCCTCTCTGAGACGGCAAGGGTAACCGTGGCTGTCGGTGCGGACCTGGCTGTTGGCACGGATGGGGATGCTGACCGTTCGATATTCATCGATGAGAAGGGCAACATACATTGGGGTGACAGGAGCGCCGCGCTGCTGGCCGGGCACTTGGCGGAGAAGGAGCCTGGCGCGCCGAGGAGGGTCTACACAGCAGTGTCCAGCAGCGGCCTGGTTGAGGAGTACCTCAAGCCCATGGGCATAGACGTTGTGTGGATGAAGGTGGGGAGCGTCGATATTTCCAGGCGGCTGATGGAGGAGGGCGGGCTATGCGGCTTCGAGGAGAACGGCGGCTTCATGTACCCGAGACACCACCCCGTGAGGGATGCCGCGATGACCACCGCTTTGATGCTGGAGATGATGGCTGACGAGGAGGAGGCTGCCTCCAAGCTATTCGATAGGCTTCCCAAATACTATCCGCTGAAAACAAAGGTTCCCATGACGAGGGACAAGGCATTGAGGGCCGTGAACCTGGTCAGGGAGAAGTACAGCGACCACCGCCAGGTCACCATAGATGGGGTCAGGGTCGTGGGCGAAGACTACTGGTTCCTGGTGAGGCCCAGCGGGACGGAGCCGGTTCTCAGGATAATGGTTGAGGCCAAGAGCCCCGACAGAGCTAAGAGGATCGCGGAGGAATTAAAAGCGCTGGTGATGAAGGCGTGAGGCTTAGACTGCTGGATCTGCTAGCCTGCCCTTCCTGCCGCCACTTCCCCCTACAGCTCCACATATTCGAGGAGGTAGTGGAGGAGGTCAAGGCGCCTGGCGAGCCGCCTCTCTGCGAACTCTACTGCGCCTACAAGGGCGGCAAGGTTGGCGAGGTGGGCGAAACCCCCTGCGAGGAGTGTGTGAAGCGCGACATAGTCTCAGGCCTCCTACTTTGCCCTTCCTGCGGCGCCTGGTACCCGATAATAGACTCAATACCCCGAATGCTGCCGCCGGGCCACCCCCTCAGGAGCGACAAGCAGTACCGGGAAGCACTGGAGAGATACGCAGACAGGCTGCCCGGCGAGCTAAGGTCCAGGATTTTCGGCTAACCTGTTCTTGCCACTGATTTATTAGCCCCGTAAGCCGATCCACTTCCAAGGGTGAACACCGTGAGCAGTATGGGTTTCCCGGGAAACCTCGATGAATGGGTCAAGATGCAGAAAAAGATGCTCGAGATCTTCAGGGACGCCGACTCTAGGCTCAAGGACGCCGATAGGCTGGACCTGATAGTGGCCAGCAGAGCCGCGTTCCAGCACATCATCAGGACCCTCAAGGCCTTCGACCAGTGGCTCCAGGACCCCGTCATAATCAGCCACCTGCCCAGGGAGATGCTGGTCGACGTATGGGAGACAACGCTCAAAGCCCTCCAGCTGATCCTGGAGCTAGACATAAGGCACACCAGCGGGTTCAGGCAGCATTTCGAGAAGCTGGCGAAGGAGGGGACCCTAAACCCCCTAGTGGTTTGGGGCAAGCAGGGAGAGGGCGAGGATAAGAAGGGCAAACGTGTGCTACCCACGACTACCATCTAGAAGCCGGGGGCAGAGCAGCGGACCCTGAAGCACAAGGTTTTCCCCACTAAAATGGTGGAAGGCTTTAGGCTTCTTGGACAAATAATTTTAACAGGGATGGTCAGGGTCTAGAATCTCCTCCTTCTACGTCCGCGCCTCTCCAGCATGGTGGCGAGTTCGACCTCGGCGTCTATTGCCGAGATCTTGGCTCTAGCCTGCTCCACGGCGTCAGAGATCTTCTTTACCTCCTCTTCGGGTAGGCTCACCTGTGGCAGGAACTCGGACTCCGCCATGCTAGTGAGGCGGAGCTTCTTGTTCTTCGGGTTGGTCTCCAGGAGGCCTACGTAGAGTAGTGCGACGACGTCCTCCCTGAGCTTCTTGCTGGAAGGAGTGTTGCCAATCATTATGAACTCGTAGCCCATGTCGATCCCGGACTGCTGGAGTTCGTGGATAAGGTGCTGGAGAGCCTTCTCGGTTATCTCGCCGTACGCCTTTATGGCATGGAGCAGCATGAGCTTGGTCTTATCCTCCTTGACCTGATCCAGGGTTACGACATGTCTGGTCACTATTTTGAGCTCCTTGGACTTGCCGCTTCCCGGCGTCGACACGGTACCCACCTCCTCCAGACCTAGATTAGTGGCAACTAATAAATAGGTTAGCTGCTCCTGCCTGGCTCGCCGCCCATGACGTGCCATGCGATCCTCGAGTAGTCGCTGGAATCGTAGCCGCGGCGCGACGCCTCAAGGTATGTCTGGAGGGCCGTGGACACCAGAGGTAGCGGGGTGCCCCTCATGTACCCGGCCTGCTGGGCGTAGGCCAGGTCCTTGGCCGCCAGTCTCACGGTGAAGCTGGGCGGCCTCTCCTTCGACATCATCCTGTCATAGTACTTGTCGAACAGCGTTTTAAGCCACGTCTTGGACGCTGCCTCCCTCAGAACCTCCGGGTCAACGCCCCATGCAGAGGCCAGCGCCATGGCCTCGGATATCGTCTGGGCAGATATGAAGAACATCGAGTTTATTGCCAGCTTAAGCACAGTCGCCGTAGGCACGTCGCCCACATACATCACCGTCTCGCCCAGGTTCTTCAGCATGGGCAACGCCTTCTCGTATGCCTCCCTGGTACCCGAAACAAGCACCAGTAGCTGGCCTAGACGCGTCTGGGCAGGCCCGCCAACCACGGGGGCGTCCAGGTACATGGCGCCCAGCTCCTCGGCCGCCCGGTACATTTCGAGGCTGTGGGACGGGGTAACCGTCGTATGGTTGGCCACAATTAGTTCACTCCTAAGCGCCGCGAAAACCCCCTCAGGCCCCCTAAGAACGGCCCGTGAAGCCTCGTCGTCGGCCACGAAGACGTGTACAGCGCCGCACCGCTCGGCCACCTCCCGGGGCGTCGCGGCGGGCTCCACGCCCTGCAGCTTCTCTATCTTCTCCGGAGTACGGTTCCACGCCACAACCTTCAAGCCCAGGCTGAGGCACCTTCTGGCGAACGCCGATCCCATGCGGCCCAGACCTATTATACCTATACATTCGCCCAACCTTGCACCCAGTAGGTTATACTGGCCTGATTATCCATAAGCTCTTCGCTCAACTTCTCGCCCTACTTGACAGCTACCAGGATTAAGCGCCGCGCATCGGCACGCTCCCTCCTCTCATAGTCCCCGTACACCTTTACATACCTGAACCCGGCCAGCTTAGCGAACAACCTAAGCTCGCTGGCCGTGAAAAGCCTCAGCATATGGTGGTCCGGGATGACGCGGACACCGCCGGGACCAGCCACTAGGATGGTCCGCTCCCACTCTAGCATCAACGACTCGTCGAGCCTCTTAACGTCGAGGACCAGTATAACCTCATTGCCACGCTGAACCCTCCACACCTGAGTGACGCCTTTCATCATTTCAGGGGCCCGTATCAACGGGTTAACAGTGTCGGCCAGGAACACGCCGCCTGGCCTCAGGCTCCGGTAGACGCCTCTCAGCGTGGCAAGCACGTCATCGTCGCTCAAGTTGTAGTTTATACTGGTGAAGAAGCACGTGGCAGCGTCGAACTCCTCCTCGAACCACAGCCTCCTCATATCACCCTCAACGAACTCCGCATCTAAGCCTAGCTGTGCAGCCTTTCTGCGGGCTATACGTAGCATATCGCTGCTGGCGTCGATCCCTATTACCCGGTAACCCCTCCTAGCAAGCTCCAGGGTGGGTCCGCCCGTGCCGCAGGCCAGGTCGAGCACTCTCTTAACTACGCGCTCCGCGTCTCCCCTGAAAACCTCCTCGACGAAGCCCGCTATTCGCGGCACCTGTTTTTCCAGGTACTCCCTATATATGACGTCATAGTATTCGGCGTACTCGCGGTACAGCGGCGAGGACAACATGTCTCCCCGGGTAGTCTCTCCACTCAAGATTATTATATCACTTCGCACACCTTAGGTAATCCAAGGGGGCGACCCTCATGCCTAACCGTTTATCCGTGGTGGACTCGGAGCGGTGTGTGGGCTGTCAGCTATGCATGTTCGCGTGCGCCAGGAGATTTGGGGACGGCGGGCTGGAGCGCTCCGCCATACTTATCAGGAGCATCGGTGGAGTCGAGAGAGGCTTCACCGTAGTCGTCTGTAGGGCCTGCAGGGACCCGCCCTGCGCGGCGGTATGCCCCGAAAACGCGTTGAAGCTTAGGAAGGGCGGCGGCGTGCTCCTAGACCCAAACAAGTGTACTGGCTGTGGGCACTGCAGGGAGGCGTGCATCATAGGTGCAGTTTTCTGGGATGAGCGGGCCAATAAGCCCAACATATGCGTCCACTGCGGCTACTGTGTAAACTTCTGCCCCCACGGGGTGCTGGCTCTGGAGGAGGTGGCAGCGTGATGGCAGGAGATCCCCTTGCACGCGTCCTATACATTGATCTCGCCAGGAAGAAGTACTGGGTAGAAGACCGCAGGGACCTCTTCGAGCAATACATGGGCGGGACGGGTGTGGCCGTCAAGCTTCTCGAAGAGGAGCTACCTCGAGGGGCCGATCCCCTGGGGCCCGAGAACGTTATAGTCTTCGCAGTGGGGCCCCTCACGGCCCTGTACCCGCTGGCCTCGAAGACCGTGGCCCTGTTCAAAAGCCCGCTCACAGGCAACCTAGGCGAAAGCCACGCAGGCGGGAGAAGCGCCGCCGCAATAAGGCTAGCAGGGCTGGGTGCCATCGTGATAAAAGGGGCCAGTGAGCACCCCGTCTACATTTCGATCCACAACGACAAGGTGTACTTCAGGAACGCCAGGACGCTGTGGGGTATAAGGAGCAGCTACACAGTGGGGAGGATCATAAGGGAGGCGGAGCCGGGGGCGGGTCTTAGAAGCATAATGAGGATAGGAAGGGCAGGTGAGAACCTGGTCCGCTACGCCACCGTAATCACGGAGACCTACAGACACTTCGGCCGCCTAGGCCTCGGAGCCGTCTTCGGCTCTAAGAAGCTGAAGGCCCTCGTAGTCATGGGTAAGCAGACCATACCCGTGCCCCAGAAGTCCCTCTACAGGCAGGTCTACCAGGAGATCTACAACGCAGCAACCAGGTCCGACCTCATGAAGAAGTACCACGACATAGGGACCCCGGTCAACGTGGCGCCCCTCAACGCCCTCGGAGCACTTCCCACTAGGAACCTGGGCCAGGCAAGGTTCGAGGACGCCGACAAGATCAGCGGAGAAGCCATGGCAGCCAAGCACCTGGCCAGGAGAACCGCATGCAGCCACTGCCCCGTAGCCTGCATCCACGTCGCAGCGCTCAGGGAGCCCTACGTCGACGAGCCCTACTTCTACAAAACGAGCTTCGTCTCCTACGACTATGAGCCCATATACTCGCTGGGAACAATGCTTGGCATAGGCGACACAGAGGGCCTGCTGAAACTGATAGACGCAGTGGAGATAGCAGGACTAGACGCCATGAGCACGGGCGTAGTCCTTGCATGGGCCACTGAGGCCCTGGAGAGAGGCATAGTGTCGGAGGAGGATACGCTGGTAAAGCTAAGCTGGGGCGACCACGAGGCGTATATAAGAGCCGTGGAGCACATAGTCTCCCAGCCCAACGAGTTCTACAAGGCGCTGGCCCAGGGCGCCCTCCGCGCAGCCGAGAAGTACGGTGGAAAGGAGTTCGCCCTGGTCTTCGGCGGCAACGAGATGCCTGGCTACCACACCGGCCCCGCCGCCCACATAGGGTACCTCATAGGTGCCAGGCACAGCCACCTTGACAACGCCGGGTACTCCCTGGACCAGAAGATCTTCAAATCCCAGGGCAAACCACTGAGCCCCGAGGAGACTATAGATAGGCTCATGGAGGAGGAGGCATGGCGCCAGATCCTGTCCAGCACCGTTGTCTGCTTCTTCGCCCGAGGCATCTACAGGCCGGAGGTAGTCTCTGAGGCCCTCAAACCCCTCGGAATAGAGATGAGCGGAGAGGATCTCAGGAAGCTGGGGTGGCGGATCTACAGGGAGAAGTACAGGCTCAAGCTCCGCGAGGGCTTCGACCCGGCTAAGCTGAAGGCGCCCCCTAGGATATTCGAGACCCCCACGCCCTACGGCAAGCTGGACCCCGGGTACGTGGAGAGGGCTCTGAAGTACTTCGCCGACAAGATCAGGGAGCTAGTAGCGCCGTAGCCAGGGGTTCGGTATCAAACCATTTATAATCCCCCTCAAAACCCTACTCTCCGGGACCACTGTTGGAGCAACCAGCACTAGGGCTAACACTAGCCTTTACGGCAGGCGTGCTCTTCGGCCTGAACGGCGCCCTAATAAGGGCCGGAAGCCGCAACGTCTCAACAACGCTCAGCGTCCTGATCAGCCTAGCCCTAGGCACACCTCTACTTCTAGGGGCAGCGGTGCTCAGCGGCCAGCTCCTCAGCCTCCCTCTGGAGGGCTGGGCAGCCTATTTTGCCGCCGGGATCCTGAGCTTCGTGGTGGGGCGGGGCCTGTACTATTACTCCATAACCCTCCTAGGGGCCACCAGCGCGTCGATCATAGTGACGCCGACCACAATCCTCTCGGCGATACTGGCGTGGATCGTGCTTGACGAGGAGCCCGGCGTCAGGATTGTTGGAGCCCTAGGGCTCACGGTGCTGGCAGTATATCTGGCAGGCTCTAGGCCTAGCGGCGTAACACGGGACAACCGTCCAGGCTACAGGCTCAGAGGGATCTTGGGGGCCACCACCGCAGTTGTCGCCTTCGCCGGCTCGACCATCCTGGTGAGATACGGGGGCGCCGCCTTCCACGCCCCACTGGCCGGCATATTCGCGTCATACCTCGTGGCCCTAGCCATTGTGACCCCTTACGCGTATATGCGCGGAGCCATTGTGGAGTTCAGGGTTGTTGACCGAAGAAGCCTGCTATACATAGTGCTGGCCGGAGTAGCTGTGGTTTTCGCCCAGATGTCCCGGTACGTGGCTCTCAGCCTCATAGAGGTGGCGCCAACTGTTGTCCTGATAAGCCTCTTCCCGCTCCACACGGCCTTCTTCACAGTCTTCTTCTCGGAGGCCGACGAGAAGCCAGGCAAGCGTCATCTGGCCGCGACGCTGGCATCAGTCATTGCGGTCTACCTGGTCTCCACGGCCTAATATTGTAGAGAAAAAGACTTGGTTTAACCCAGTTTGACCCCGTCTGGACCTACTGGCGGCACTGGCGAGAGGCCGCGGGAGTAGATCTCGTAGAACGGTATGCTCCACCCTATAGCGATCAGTACTACGGCGATCAGGACCCATAGCTTTAAGCTGTCCAGCACAGTTTTCCTCCCCAAACTCTCCGGAACCGCTGGGAGCAGCTGGACCCCCTGTGACCCGGGCCTGGCCCTCAACATCGTCGCCATCATCTCCAGTAGAAAGAGGGCTCCTGAAGACCAGAACACTATGCCGCCCATAGCCGCCACCAAGAGGGGTGCCACCCAGCTAGCCGGCGCCGCGCCTCCATACATGACGTCATAGACCCGGCGCGGCACACCGTAGAGGCCTGCCAGGTGGAGTGCCAGCGAGAATATCAGCATGCCGACAAACCATAAGTATGGCTGAACCCTTGCAAGCCTTATGCTGGCCAGCTCCCTGCCGAACAGGCTGGGCACCAATGCGTAGCTGGCAGCCATGAAGGTGAGGGTCACGGCGGTCCCGACAGTCAGGTGAAAGTGCCCCACGATCCACATTGTGTTGTGAACAATATAGTTCAGCGTATAGCTGGCATTGATTATACCCCCTATCCCGCCGAACCCGAAGAGTATCAATGAGAGGGCCGAGCCAGCGAACACTGGGTTGCCCCATGGGAGCCTCCATACCCACCCCAGGAATCCGCGGCCACCCGCTGCACGTCCAGCCCTCTCCATGGTCGCTATCAGGTTGAAGGCTGTGAGCAGGCTTGGCGTAGCCACCATGTAGGTGGTCACTGTGTGGAAGAACTTGGCGAAGCCGCTGATCCCCGGATCCATGAACTGGTGGTGTAGCCCCACAGGCGTCGACGCCACGATAAACAGGATGTAGGCCACCTTAGCCATGGAGCGGCTGAACAGCCTGACCCCAAGGATCCTCGGTATGGCATAGTACCAGAAAGCCACTGCTGGCACCAGCCAGAAGTACACCAGTGGGTGCCCGAAGTACCAGAAATAAGTCCTGGTCTCCAGCGGGTCGACGTACTTGCCAGCCAGGGCCATGGGCACCAGGTCCTTCAGCACCATGAAGGCCAGCGGCGGCGTCGCCTCAAGCCATATTATTAGAGTGGCTAGAACCCCCAGCGTGGCTATCGGGGCCTCCTTGTCCTTGTTGGCTCTCCTCCACTCCAGGTAGGCTTTGAAGATGGCGGCAGCGAAGATCCAGGTGCCTATTATTAGCACGGCTGCGCCCAGATAGAACGCCGCGTGCGCTGCTAGCGGCGCGTAGAAGGTGTAGAGGACCGTGGCCTTACCGGCCAGAATGACGGTTGCAGCGGCCGCCGTGCCCGCCACCGATAGTAATAGTGCAGCCCACAACAGCTTGGGGCTAAGCCTGACGCCCAGCTCGCGGGGCACCAGGTATGCCGCGAAACCCATGATGAAGAACGCGGTCCACACTATAGCCATCAGCACGCCATGCCCCGTCAACACAGCATAGTAGCCAGCCTCGTTGACCAGCTTCGGCATGTAAGGGGTCCTAGTTATGAGCTGTACCAGGCCGAAGAGGCCTCCCAACCCTAGGGCTATGAAGGAGAACACTATGGAGACCCTGGCGAACCTGTCCTCATGGCCGAAATCCGCCACGCCCGGGTCACCCCCTAACAATGGTGAGCGTAGCCTTCATCTGGTGGTGGGCCAGGCCGCAGTACTCGTTGCAAACTATGAGGAGATCGCCCTCCAGACCCTCGGGCGGCATCCACTCTATCTCGGCTATATAGCCCGGCATAACCATCACATTGACACTGGTGCCCACGATCTCGAAGCCGTGCAGCACGTCGGCACTCGTTATCCTGAAGATCACCTTCTTAGGATTCTCGAGGACGATCCTATTGGGGTTCCAGGACCACTGGGCACCCACCAGGTTAACCTCGTAGATCCCGGGGCCCAGCTGCCGGACCCCCGGCGTTATCTGCTCCTCCAGCTTCTTCACATCACAGGTGACGGCTGAGTCAGGGGTACCGTAGCCCTTAGCCTCGCTGGTGTAGGCCAAGATGAGGGTGAATCCTGCCAACATAGCCACCACTACGCCTATCCAGACGTACTCCAACCGGTGGGAGTCACCCATTGATCACACCCCCACGTAGCAGTATGGAGAACACCTTGAACCAGCCCAGCGCCAGTAGGAATGCAAACACCAATAGCAGTATAAGGACGTCCCTGACCTCCACGTCCTCCCCGCCAGAGCTGCCACTACGCGGCACGGCAACCCCCTACTCACCTTCTCTTCAGACCCACAGCGATGACTGCTATAACCACCAACAGTGCTGATCCCACTACGGCTAGGACTACGTCCCTAGACATGCCTGTATCCCCGGATGGCTGTGCTGGCTGTTGCGGCTGTCCGGTAGTCGTAGTCGTGGCTGTGGCTTTGTTCTGCTCGAAGTAGTCTAGGTAGAACTGTGTCAGCGGCGCGATGTCGTCCTGGGATGCTCTAACGTTCTTTCTCATCTGCTCCATGAGTTCGTTGAAGCTGTTGAACTTCTTACCGCCGAGATACACGACCTCGCTTCTCACGGCCTCGTCCAGCGTCTCGAAGTTTCTGGCCCAGAAGGCGATCTCGTCGAGCATCTCATCCCATGGCTCGGCCACACCTCCCTCCACGTGGCAGCTAGTGCAGCCCAGTTGCTCGAAGGTCTGCCTTGCCTCCTTAACTGTTAGGGTCTTCTCGGCGCTGGCAAGGTATAGTTGCATAGCGCCAGCTACTGCGGCGAGCACAACTAGTATGCCTAATATGTATTTTCCGCTACTTAATGGCTTCATGTATTATCACCCATTCCCGACTCGATATTGATACTAGTCAAATTAATATATTTTACCTAATTAGGTGATTTTTGATAAAATAAATTATATTCTTTGATCCTATCATGGTTGATTTTATAATCTAGCCAGATACATACACTACATACATATTAAATTTTCAAACCTAAAGATTTATAGAGGCCCCTAAAACTAGCGTCAATCTTGCGTCTCACCGATCACTTCCCTAACTACGGTCCAGAGATGCTCTGCAAACTTGAGAGGCTCGTCCCACCCCCTGCTGGTAGGCGATACGAAGTATACCAGTTTACCCTCAGGAGAAACTATGTAGAAGCCAGCAGTGTGCGCAACGGTTCCGTTGCCCTCAACCTCCACAGCTACGCTGTACTCCTCCCACACCCTCTTCAACTCCTCCTTACTGCCAAGGATCCAGACCCATTCGACACGGCCAAGCATGTCCCCGGCAACCCTCTCCATATAGTCTGCTACGACTGTTTCATTAGTATGGTCTGCATCGACCTCAATAGTTATGAATATCACTGAGTCCGCGTATCCGGCCTCTAGAACCTTACCCATTACTAGTGTCATCATCAGGGACTCTAGATGGCAGATGTCGGGGCAATTGATGTACTGGGGTACGAGGATGTTAACCTTGCCCCTCACCGGTATCTCCATGGTTCCAGCAGTGGTTTTCACTACGAGCTGATCTAGAGGCGTGTCCAGCCTTATCAGACTGGCATACCTGCGGAATTCGGCATTATCAGCGACACTGCTCCCGCCTAGGATGAGGTTGGTTGCCGTATAGTAGGTCGCTGCTATGAAGATGAAGGCTATCACCAGTGTAATTCCCAGGGTTTTTGTATCCATATCAGTGCCCAGGGCTATGCTATCCATTTTGGTATAAAAATATACCCTAGATGGGAGTAAATCGGAACATATATGATTAATAATATCCTAATAAATACTTAGACTGCCTAAGAGAATTTGTTTGTGGCCTCCAGTTTTTCCTCTAGGAAATCCGCGGTGATCCTAATAGCCTCCTGAACGGCGTCCTCGGGGCTTAGACCCTTAAACACGGAAATAATGAAAGCTGTGGAGAAAACGTCGCCGCTACCAGTGGGGTCTGCGTCCACTATTCTCGGTAAATCATAGCTACGCCATCCATCCTCCACGAGGAGATCCACGCCATCGACACCCTTAGTATACACTACAATGCTCCCCTTCCCGAGGACCTCTACCGGGCCGCGATCCCATACATCATCGCTGGATACATGGATGTAGGGTGCGGAACCAGCCAACTCTCCGAACACTCTGATCCCCCGGCTCCTCACGAAGCCCTGGATGTCGAGGAGATGGTGCGCGGCAAGGCTGGAAACCATCCTAACCGCCCTGAGGGGCACCTCCGAGTACACAGGGCTTGTAACCACTATGTCGGGGTTCAGGGACTCGACAACCTCCACAACAACTTCGGGCAACAACCCGCCCGGCCAGCATTCAAGCACAGTCCTCCTGGGCCTAACAGTATAGTCCAGCCGGAACCTTGTGGAACACCCCTCAACCACCCTGGCAACCAGCGAGACCCCCCTAGACCCGTAGCCCTGAACCACCAGGGCTACATCATCCCTACCCACGACGCCCAGACAGTAGATGTCCCTACACCCCAGGGCATGGGCAGCCCAGGCACCATAGTAGGCTGGCCCGCCCACACCGAGCTTCCGCCACCCCTCACCCACCAGTACATCCACCGTTGGGTTAGAGATGTAGAGTATCCTGCACAACCCATAAACCCTCCACGAATACCAGATCAATGTCACTGGGACAACCAGTATTATAGGGCGCGCCGAGGGTTCAGGGTTGAGGCACATCTACCTCTGCCTAGGCGAGGAGCGGCTGGCGGAGGACCCCGCGGAGTGCAAGTCGGGCGCCAAGCTGCTCCTCGACGGCGCGAGGAGAGCCAGGCTGAGCAAGCTGATGAGTGGGCTCCTGAGACACTTTCCCGGAGAGGTAGGCCTAACGCTGGATAAGGAGGGATGGGTGCCTATAGACGAGCTGGTCAGAGCCGTCAAGGAGAGGTGGCGTAACCGGGAAGCCTATACCTGGCTCCGCCCGGAGCACGTCTTAGCAGTGGCAACCCTGGATCCTAAGGGGCGCTTCGAGGTCCGTGGCAGGAGGATCAGGGCCAGGTATGGCCACAGTATACCCGTCGAAATAGAGTATGAGGAAGACAGGGAATCCAAGGTCCTCTACCACGGAACCACGGAGAGATCCTATAAGAACATCCTGCGGGAAGGCGTGAAGCCGGGGAGACGGCTCTGGGTTCACCTCTCAACCACCCTCAAAGACGCTGTAGAGACGGGTAGACGGCACGGGGGAAGAGTAGTGGTGCTTGTGGTTGACGCGGATTGTCTAAGGAAGAGAGGGTTCAGGATCTACAAGGCGTCAGACAGGGTTAGACTTGTAAAGCACGTGCCCTCGGAATGTATTACTCGATCAATCAGCACTACGAGCTAGAAGTGGCCCCCCTCATGAATTATTCTCGACACTATGTATAGCTGTGCGTAGCTGGCCAGGTAGTCGAGACCCTTATCCGTGGTGACGAGCACTGGTCTTCCCTTAACGTTGAAGCCAGACTTCGCCACCAGGCCCAGCTCCAGTAGGTGCCCTGTATACTTTCTAACCTGGAAGTGGTTCATCATACACCGCCTACCTAGGTCTCCCAGAGTGCTCCCATCGATCGCGTTGATAAGAAGGCATGCAATCAGGTCGTAGGGGCTCCTCTGGTTGGGAACTAGAGATGGTTCGTCGTCCCTTCTGACAAGGCTTATAGCCTCAACCTGTACCTCCGGCATCTCCTCCACCACCTCCAACGAGCCGGCATCTTCGCCTGAAAGCAGGCGCACCATCTTGGCATAGTGGAACAGGAAGCGTAGGCCTGAGGATGTGGTCTCATAAACCGAGTTCTGCGAGTTAGGCTCTGTGGACAGAAGGCCAGCATCGAGCATGGCCGAGAGGTATTTCCTAGCTTGCGGATAATTTAGACCAGCCCTCAACATTATACGTGTGATCTTCTCACCGCGACGACATGCCGATAAAATGTCCGCAAGTATGTCGACAGCGCTTCTCCGCAAACCAGGTTCGGAACTGGAACCATAACTCTTCACCATTCATCCCTCTAATTATGGAATTACTAATATTAACAACACCGGCCTATATATATCTATATGAAAAAGTATCCCTACTACATAATTTTTTAAAATCATAATAGTGTATGGTAATACAATTAATGTTTCATCAACACATTATTTTATTGTAAATAATATTGGGGTCGCTCCATATTAAGCATTTGGAGCGCTGTTCTCCCAAGCTCCGTTCCCTGCAGTACACCCCTTGCAGACAATGTAACTATCCTCGAACCGTGGCTACGTGCTCCACGGGTCACCATGCATGTATGTACAGCCTCCACGAGGACTAGGACCCCTTTGGCGTCGCTCATCTCCATGACGTGATCGGCTATCTGGCTGGTGAGCCTTTCCTGTACCTGGGGCCTTGCTGCTAGCCAGGAGACTAGGCGGGCGAACTTGCTTATGCCCACGATCTCGCGGCCAGGCACATAGGCTAGGTGGGCCTTGCCGAAGAATGGGAGGAGGTGATGTTCACATATGCTGGAGAACGGTATGTCCCTTACGATAACCAGTCCCCCATCCGTGTTTATGCTACTCTCCTCAGAGTCGAAGACCTTCCATTCGTCGAAGCCCACTCGGAGGCCCTCGGTGTACTCTTCCAGGGCCGACACCCATCTCTCAGGAGTATCCTTCACGCCGGGCGATTCGACGTCGACGCCGAGCTCTGCCAAATAGTCCCTCAAAGCATTGACGAGCCTGTCGCGGGCGTTGTTGGTCACGGCTTACTCCCTGATACAAGGGGGCTGTAGGGATTAATATGGGGCCCGCCGTCCCGGGATAAACACATATAGCACCCCCGCCGCTAGACATAGACTATCGGGAGCCTGTGAGGGATGAGGCGATGATCGTGCTTATAGTGGGTATGCTAAGCCACGACTCGGGTAAGACCGGCCTAGCCTTATCTCTGGTCAGGGAGGCCCGTAGCAGAGGGCTCGACGTCGGCGTCTCAAAGCCTATAAGTGGATTCAACGGCTGGAGCCAGCACAGATATGTCCAGCTCAGCGTGGAGAGAGGGGTTCTTCTCGGGGAGGACATGTTTCTGCTCCGCGAGGTGGCGGGGGTCAAGGAGCCGCTGGAAGCTGTGGGACCCCTAGTCTCGCTGCTTATGCCGCCGGATCCCGAGAGGTCTGGGTGGAGGATGTCGACCTACAGGTCGATGACTACTAGTCTGAGGGACCAGGTTGTGGCCGTCAGGCTATCCAGGTGTAGCGGGGAGGGAGTCGAGTCAACGGTCCACATATATGTTCCAGAAAACATTGAGAGGCTGCCTCAGGGGTTGGAGGAGGTTGCATGGAGCCTTGTGAGGAGCCTCAGGCCGGAGCCCAGGCCGCTGGACTCGCGGAGGCTCGAAGAACTTCTCGGCTCGGAGGGCGTGGTCCACGCCGATACATGCCTGGATCTCCTGGCATCCAGGCATGAGTTCCTGGTAGTTGAGTCCTACAACGACGCCGCATTACCTACACCGGGATGCCTGAGATCAGACGTGGTTGTGGCCGTAGCTCCCGGCAAGGCCGCTATCTACAGTGGCGAGCGCTATCGGAGAGCCGTGGAGGCAGCTGCCGGTATAAGGAAGCCGTGGCAGCTCACCACCGAGGATGTGCTTAGCCTCATAAGGCCTGCGAGAACCATGCCTCTAAAACCCGAGCCCGAGCCGCGAAGCACCCTTTGGGCTGAGGGACTCCTGGATTCCGTGCTGGCAGTGGCCGTAAAGGAGGCCCCGGTGTTCTAGTAATTAGATCTATTAATATCGGACACCACCCACTGCATGGGTATAGGTCTTGGGCATGCCAAAACACGTGTGGGTAGCTTCGCTGCTCCTGGCAGCCTTCTTCACACTGGCCCCTCCTCTCTGGGCAGCATCCAGTCCCACGGAAACCTGGATCGAAGGCCAGCCCCTGGAAATCCGGATCCAGGCCGTGCCCATTGAGGGCGGCGCCAACATAACCGTCACGTTGGTCTTCAGTAACGCTGGTTATGCCGCAAAATGGGGAGAGCCCCGTCTCGAGGGCGATAAGATATTCGTCAATGTCTCGGTGTCCAGGTGGACAGGCCCCTCAGCCCAGGTGATCACCGAGGACTCGAGGAGCTTCACGCTGACCCTGGAGCCCGGCGACTACACTGTTGTGGTCAAGGTCAACGGGGAGGAAGCCGCCTCAAAGCCTCTGACCGCGCCTCCAGGGGCCGGAGGCAACGGCATGAGTACCAACACTCTCCTGGCAGCCGCGTTGGTGATCGTCCTCTTCGCGGTGGCCCTATTCCCCCTACTCAAAAAGTAGCCTACCCGCTGCCGAGGAGCTCCACGCATTTTTTTACAGCCTCGACGGCGTTCCGCGCCCAGGCGTCGGCGCCTATCCTCTCCGCGAACTCGGGAGTGGTGGGTGCACCCCCTATGACTATTTTTACCCTGCTCCTCAGCCCCCTCTCCTCAAGGGTCTTGACAACCCTCTCCATGTTCTTCATGGTGGTTGTCAGCAGGGCGCTCATAGCCACTATGTCGGGCCGGTACTTCTCCACGGCCTCTGCAAACCGCTCGGCCGGCACGTCTACGCCCAGGTCTATCACCTCGAAGCCAGCAGCCCTCAACATGGAGGCCACGAGGCTCTTCCCTATGTCATGGACGTCGCCCTCCACTGTACCTATGACGACCCTGCCCCTCGCCCTGGCAGCACTGCTGGCAGCCTCCTCGAGGAGGGGCTGAAGCCTCTCCATGGCCTTCCTGAAGATGTCGGCCGCTATGATCATCTCCGCTAGGA
>WAQK01000007.1 GCA_015520265.1 Pyrodictiaceae archaeon
AAGGTTGAAGGGCCTAGGCCTGAGACGTTGAAGCCGAAAGCCCCGGCCTCCAGGGCAGCGTCCTTGGCGTCCCAGTAGCCGGGTATGGTTGAAGCCACACTCTCTTCTACTAGGCCTCCCCTGTTCACGGCATCGCCTATGAGGGAGGGGTTCTTCTCGAAGACGCCGATAAGGAGTTCCGCCACCGCCGAGTACTGGTCTATGCATGTCTTGAATCCTGGCCTCCTCCTGGCCAGGGCCTCTACCAGGCTCTCGCGGTCAGCAGCCCTCTGCCTGTGGTGGGGGGTGAAGATTATAACCCACAGATTGTCGGGCGGGGCTAGGGACGCCATCCTGAGCGTCCTGGTGTTGAGGATCACCACTAGGCCCCCGAGGAGGCTGGTGGCGACCCCGCTGTACTTCGGCAGGCCGCCCGCAGCAAGTTCCCCCTGGCCAGCGATCTCCACTAGCTCGGGGGCTCTAAGCTCGCTTCCAATCATCTTGTTGAGCGCATAAGTGGTGGCGGCCGCGGTGGCGTCGGAGGAGCCGAGACCTATGCCCACAGGGATCCTCTTGTAAACCTTTATCCTAAGCCCTATCCTGAGCCCAGTTTTCTCGAGGAAGGCCTTAGCAGCGCCATACGCCGTGTTCTTAGAACCCCCAGGGACCTCCCCATCCACCACCTCGACGCGGATCCCCCTCCTCTCCCTGACCTCAACGACCACGAAGTCTCTGGCATACTCTACGGCGAGCCCGCCCACACCGTAGAGACAGCCCAGCCCCGTTATGCTGGCGGGTGCGGAGGCGGCGAGCCTGCGTAGAATCACTACTAACCGCCACCGGTACAGGGAATTGTGGTTTGCTCTATATAAATCAACGTGGCAGGCTAGTAGGGTATCCCGGGTACAGGGACGCGGCGGAGGAACCTCTGGTAGTAGAAGGGCTGAGGGCCCGGCCCCTCCCACTTAACTAAGGCCCTGCCTCCCCTAAGCCTCCTGGGAGGGTATAGCTTGCCCCTGCCCGTCACCCGTTCGAACTTCATGGGGTCTTTCTCGAACTCCCTCACCTCAAACTCGTACTCTATGGTGGGGTCGTAGTACAGCTCGTAGAGTATCTGCTTGGTCGTTGTGCACTCGGCGTACTCTATGTAGTTGCTGACGAAGTCCCACTCATAGGAAAGCGTGTAGGTCATAACCTCCCCGGGTTTTAGGGGGCGATGCGGCATTATGACGATCTGCCTGATGTACTGGAGGTCGTTATAGATCATGTAGCGGAGCGGCCTCTTCTCGGGCTTCTGCATATAAACACGTAGCTTCAGGTTCTCCACGCTTCTCGACGTGTTCCCCTTGATCATTGTGCCTATGTAGTAGAGGTGGTGGCGGCCCGTGTTCCTGATGGTCATCGTTATATTGTACCTGGCTATCAACGTGTCGTCGTCTACTCTGACCTGGATATGGGCCCTCTCTATGACCCTATAGTCTAGCGGTTTGGCCAGCTTGTAGTAGACCCGTTTACGGGTCTCGGGAATCTTCTCCAGGACACCGCTCCTGGTAAGGAGCGTTGTCTGTTTGCCCACCTGCCACAGGTTGTACTTCTGCTTGAGCACGGCCTCCAGGTATCTCCGAAGCTCCCTGAACATGAGTGCGTATCCCATGACCCGCTCCACGCAGAGCATCTCGCATATAAGGTTCCTTGTGGCTGCTGCTACACTGTAGACCAAAGCGTCACCCTCCCCGTCCTGGCCTGCTAACTATGGGTGGGGACGTATTTAATATTACCACTAAGCACATGTTTAATAATTAGTCAAGCCTGGTAAAAATCACTTCTCCAGTGACTCGGACAGGATCTCCGCTATATCCTTGACCTCCACTCCTTCGGGCGCCTCGCTTCTCAGCATCACGTTGCAGAAGGGACACGCGACAGCCACGACCTTCGCACCCGTCTCAACGGCCTCCTTCATCCTCAGCTTGCTTATCCTCTCGCCGCGCTTAACCTCGAAGAACGCCTGGCCGCCACCGCCGCCGCAGCAGAACGATCTACCCCTGTTGCGGGGCATCTCGACGAGCCTCAGGCCCTTCACGCCCCTAAGCACGTCGCGGGGCTCCTCGTAGACGTTGTTCCACCTGCCCAGGTAGCAGGGGTCGTGGAAGGTCACCGTGGCGTCGAGATGGCCTGCCCCGATCTTGCCGCTCTTTACCAGGTCCGCCAGCACCTGGGAGTGGTGAACCACGTCGACCTTGAACCCGTAGAGCGGGTACTCATGTTTGAACACGTTGAAACCGTGGGGGCAGCTTACCAGGAGCTTCTTGAACCTATACTTTGACAGCACCTCGGAGTTGGTCTTAACAAGCTCCGAGAACATTAGTTCGTCGCCGATCCTCCTGGCTGGCTCGCCGCAGCAGCTCTCCTCTAGCAGGACTGCGACACGTAGCCCTGCCTTCTTCAGAAGTTTCAGCAGCGACTCTCCGACACCCCTAAGGTTGGGGTCATAGCTGACGTTGCAGCCCACCCAGTACAGGTAGTCGTACTCCTCGCCCTCCCTGGCTACCTCCACGAGGCCCTCGTCGACCAGTTTCTGGATCCAGGATTCCCTGTCGGCAGGGTTGA
Organism: Pyrodictiaceae archaeon; assembly: GCA_015520265.1. Lineage (GTDB taxonomy): Archaea > Thermoproteota > Thermoprotei_A > Sulfolobales > WAQK01 > WAQK01. The sequence continues at coordinate 2,587 of WAQK01000007.1, forward strand.
ACCCGTAGGGATTGGTGGTCCTCATAATATTGTAGGAAACCTGTAGCAGCTCCTCAGGCGTATTCTCCCCTGCAGCGAAGAGGGCCCTCCTCAGATCAGTGATGGTTTCAACATGGTGGATCAGCATGGGGCACTCGTAGACGCAGGCTCCGCAGGTGACGCAGGACCACACGATGTCGGGCTCCACGTGTTGCGGTACTATGTTGTCGCCCCACTTTTCCGTGTCCATCAGTTCCCGCATCTTCAATATGAGGTTCATGGGGGAGAGGGGCTTACCGCTCAGGTTGGCGGGGCAGGAGTTGTGGCATCTAGCGCACTTTATGCAGGCATCGTAGTCCATCCTCTGCTTCCACGTGGTGTCGCCGAGGTTTTGCACGCCCAGCTTGCCTGTCTCCACAGCCTTGTCGAGGTCCTGCACCGGCTTGAAGGCGGAGGGGTGCTCCAATCTCGAGAAGAACGTGTTGGCGAGACCCCCGACTACTATGTGTGACAGCTTGGTGAAGGGTATCGCCGCTATAGCCCCCAGCGCCATGAGCATGTGAGCCAGCCAGGTTGTCCTGTAGACAAGCCTTAGCGTGGCTGGCTCCATGCCGCTGAAGAACCCTGCCAGCACCGTGCCGACGGGGTCCCAACCGTCCACCCACCCCTGCCTGTAGGTCAGCGTTGCTATGGAGTCCAGCACGAAGCCTGTAACCGTTATTGCCAGCAGAAGGCCTAGGACCAGGTAGTCGGCGGCAGTATTTGGCAGATCCCTAGTCATGCCAACAGCCCTCCGGTAGAGGGCCATCAGTATGCCTAGCACCAAGAGGACGCCGCCCACGTTGGCCATCAGCTTGAAGGCCAGGTAGGCGTTGCCCGTAAGTATGCGGGTGTCCATCAGCCTCACAAAGACGTCGTACTCTAGCGCCCTCAGCAGGGTCGCGGCGAGGAGTAGCAGGGTGCCGAGAAATATTGCCAGGTGCATGGCCCCTTCGTAGCCCTTCATAAGGACCTTTCTCTGGGCGATGCTGTATACCAGCACCCTCCTAAAACGCTCGCCCAGCCTATCCATGGGAGGCCTGTCTCCCTCTCTGAACCAGCGTCTCCAGTACCTCCTGATACCATAGAGGAACACGGCGGCAACGACGGGTATCAGCACGTAGACCAGGAGTTCCAGGTCCTCAACGTATAGGAAGTGTTCTATACCTATGGTTGAAGGGTCCACGGCGGCTCCCCCTGGAAACCCGGTAAGCGGGATATAAGACACGGAAGATGATAATAAATAATTCATGGGCAAGCGTGGAAGGTTAGATGCCGAAAATCCCGGCAGCGTTCAGGTAGAGTAGACGCTCCTTGTCCCTCTCAGGCAGGTTAAGCCTGGCCACGCGGGCAACCAGGTCTGGGAGGCTGTTCCAGGCTATGGCCGGGTAGTCGCTGCCGAAAAGCACCTTGTCGGAGCCTACCCGTTGCACAGCCAGCAATATCAGGTGGGGCTCTACAGCCGCTGTGTCAAGGTAGACGTTCCCATACCTCTTAGCCAGATCCAGGGCTTCGTGCAGATATATGCCTGGGGCCAGGGCGCTGTAGGCGCCCATGTGGCTGAGGATCACGGGTAGGTCTCTGTGCCTCCTTATAATTTCCTCGAACCTGGAAGGCTTACCGTATTCGCAGAAGTTGGGGAGTTCCCATATGCCGGGATCACAGCCGGTGTGTATGATTAACGGTTTCCCCGTGGCCTCCAAGATCTCGGCAACAGCTTCTAGCGCCTCCATCTCGCGGCGGCCCATCATTGCCAGGGTAGGGTAGATCTTAACCGCCACCACGCCCATGCCTATGAGCTCGCCCAGCCTCTTGAGAGCTCCTGGATCCTCGAGATCCAGGCTGCCCACAGGTAGAAGCCTTTCAGTACCCCTACATATATCGATGACGCGCTCGCTCGGTGTATGGGCTATCTCCAGCATCCTGGCATGCTCCTCGAGGACCTCGTGGGGCCCCTCCACGATCTTAGACAGGCTGGGGGGCAGGTTGAACCGGCCATAGGATACGGCTTCCTCAAGACCCTTGTATATCTGCTCCAGAGTCACCCTGGCCATTATGGTGTGGGGTATCTCGAAAGCGTATATGAGGGCCTGTTCGACACCTGCCTCATCCATCTCCTTTAGAAGGATGCGGCGCGCCTCCTCCGGGCTAAGTTTTGTGGGTAGAAAAAGGTCTGGTACATGCATGTGTACGTCTATGACTCTGCCCTCAGACATTACTCTCTGTTCCTCTCAGGTCTTCTGCGCTTCCAGTTTTTTCAGCTCCTCTTCTTTGAGTACCCTTCTAAGAATCTTGCCCACGCCGCTCTTGGGCAGCGAATCCCTGAACTCCACTATGCGGGGCACCTTGTACTCGGCCAGGTTCTTGCGGCAGTACTCGATTATGTCCTCCTCCGTGACCCTGCCCCTGCACTCCGGTTTCAGCACTATGAATGCCTTGACCCTCTCGCCTACCTTGGGGTCGGGCACGCCGATGACCGCGGCCTCGGCGACGCACTCGTGGCGGTAAAGCACCTCCTCTATCTCCCTCGGATACACGCTGTACCCCTTGTACTTGATCAAGTCCTTCTTCCTATCCACTATGAAGAAGTAGCCCTCCTCATCCATGTAGGCCATGTCGCCCGTCCTGAACCACCTTCTACCGTAGAGTTCGAAGAACACCTTCTCGTTCTCCTCGGACATCTTGTGGTATCCCTTCATCACCTGGGGCCCTGAGATGACGAGTTCGCCCACCTCGCCGGGTGGGAGCAGGCGGGGTTCGTCAGGGTCGGCTATGGCTGCCAGGGTGTTGGGCACGGGGACACCTATGCTGCCACGTTTGAACTTGCCCTTGATAGGGTTCACGTGGGTCACGGGGCTGGTCTCTGTGAGGCCGTAGCCCTCCCTCAGCTTTCCGCCGGTGAGCTTCTCGAACTTCTCCGCCACTGCCACAGGGAGCGGCGCCGCGCCGCTGACACACGCCTCGATGCTGCTGAGATCGTATTTGTGAACCTTGGGGTGGTTGATTATCAGGGAGTATATCGTGGGTACGCCGTGGAACAGGTTGGCCTTGTACTTGGGTATGTCCTTCAGTATCTTCTCCAGGTCGAACCTGGGGTATACTATGATGGTGGCAGCCCTCAGGACCCCATTGTGCAGCACGGTTGTCTGGCCGTAGATGTGGAACCAGGGCAGCACGCCTACAAGCACGTCCTTGCCCCTTCTGCCGGGCTCAAGCCATGCGTCGATCTGGTATATGTTGGACACAATGTTGTAGTGCGTCAGCATGGCGCCCTTGGGGACACCTGTCGTTCCACCAGTGTACATGAGGGCCACAAGGTCCTCCTTAGGGTCTATGTCCACGGACGGCGGCTTAGGCTCGTAGCTTAGCAGCTCCTTGAACTTGAAGGTGAACTTGCCATCGTAGTCTATTTTGGGCTTCTTCTCTTTAAGCCTGTAGAGCACGGCCAGCAGGCCGGGGAGGTAGTCGTCTATCCCTGTATAGATCACTGCGTCAACCTTGGCCTCCTTCAACGCCTCGTCGACGTTCTTCTTGAAGAGGTCCAGCGTGATCAGGAG
>WAQK01000008.1 GCA_015520265.1 Pyrodictiaceae archaeon
ATTATTGGGTAGAGAGTGGTAGGTTTGATGGAGGATTTCGGCATGACCGGTTTCTGGTGGTTCATCTTCTTCCCGATAGGCGTGATCCTCATAGTAATAGTGCTTCTCCTATTGTTGCTAGGAGTACTTAAGCTAGAGAGGATAGGGTACCAGGAGTTCAGGCTCCGTGTCAGCGGCAATCCTATGGACTTTCTCCTCGACGGCCTTAGACGGAGAGGCTTTTCTGCATATAGGGAGGGGGAGGACGTAGTGGTCCAGTCAACGCTGATCAACATGAGGATACGGCTGGTCGGGGGCTCCATGCCCGTAGTGGCGTGGTGGGCCGAGATCCCGGCCCTCACGGTGGTGCTCCTCCTGATAGGCCTCCTCTTCGGCATAGTCATCGCGCTCCTGATAGGGTTACTGGTCTACCTGAAGTACAACGAGCTGAACAACGCGATCAGGACGATACTCGTAAGCTTCGAGGAGACGTCGTCAGGCTAGAGGAGGCCTTCCTTCTTCATCCACTCTGCCATTTCGCTAAGTCCTTCAACCAGGTCTATTCTAGGCCTGTAGCCTGCCTCCTCCAGCCTAGCTATAGGTATCTCGCTGGGCGCCAGGAGGAGGTAGCGGGCCACCCCCATATACCACGCCATGAGTTTGAGTGCCAATCTAGGAACAGGCACCCTGATGCCGCGCTTCCTGCCAACAGCGGCGAGCAGTGCGTCTGCCACCTCCTCGGAGCTGTAAATCCTGGGCCCTCTGACATTGTAGGTTCCAGTAACCTTGGACTCCAGCAGGACCATTATGGCTTCAGCCACGTCCTTCGCGGAGACCAGGGCCAGTGGCGTCCCTTTCCCGCCGAGGACGGGGACCAGCCCCCTTTTAGCCATGCGGAGCAGCCTGGGCATATCTGGGTTTAACGAGTATCTCCCGTACATCCATGTCGGCCTGACCACGACTACGCGCCACCCCGTCTCGGAGCCCCAGCGCCTAGCCAGCTTCTCCGCTTCACACTTGCTCCTCTCATAAACTGTACGCGGAGCGCATTCCTCCAGCTCCTCAGCAGTCTCCCTGAGCTTGTCCCCAAGCGCTAGTATAGAGCTGATAAGGATTAGGGTTCCCGGAGGATGCCGCTCCAGAGCCTCCAGGAGGTTCCTCGTACCTTCGAAGTTCACCCTCCATTCGGCCCGACGCCCCCTGAGCACTGCTGCTGTGTGGATCACGGCGTCGTAGGGCGCGTGTTTATCGATGGCCTCTACCAGCCCAGAGGGGTCAGTTACGGACGCCTTCACCAACAGTGTATCGGTCAGGATGCGTCGGGCCCAGGGCCTCTTAGCGAAGGTGTTGGGCCGAACAAGAGACACCGCCTCGTGGCCCCTCCGCCTCAAAGCCTCTACCAGGTGGAGGCCCAACATCCCACTGGCACCAGTGACAAGTATGCGCACCGCGTGCACCTCTTACCAGTAATGATCACAGTCGGCCCGTGTTAAGGGTTGCCTCAGGACACCCTTTTAACCCGAAGCGACGGATCAGGTCCAGGTGCTATCTTGGAGCAGAAACTCCCTGGAGACCTGCTAGGCAAGCTCTTCGGGGAGGCGGTGCCGGGCCTTCAGCTATTCTGCCTCGAACGATGGCAGAGCCTCCACGAGACCGAGGCAAGGGTGCAGCTCAGTGAGAGCGGTGTGCACCCCCTAACCCTGGCCGAGCTAGAAGTGTACGGCGTGGATCTAGAGGAGCTGCGCCGCCTCGAGCTGGGCTACGGGTGGACCAAGGGATCGCCCAGGCTCAGGGAGAGGATCGCCCAGCTCTACAGGGAAACGGTTGAGCCCGAGGGCGTGATCGTGGCCAATGGCTCAGCCGAGGCGAACCTCGTAGCTGCTGCATCCATAGTCTCGCCCGGCGACACCGTGGTGGTGGACATGCCCAACTACATGCAGCTCCCTGGGCTGCTGAAATGGCTGGGGGCGAAGGTAGTCCACCTGTGGAGGAGGCCGCCCACCTGGAGCTTCCCGCTAAGCGAGGCCGTCGAGATTTTGAGAAAGTCCAGGCCCAAGGCGCTCTTCGTAACGGATCCCAACAACCCGACGGGAGCATACATGTCCCGGATGGAGATGGAGGAGCTGGCAGTCGAGGCTGAGAAAACTGGAACTACTCTGGTCTTCGACGAGGTGTACTGGGGCTCGGAGCTCGGCGATCCCAGGCCCAGTATACTGGAGATCGCTGGACCCGAGAGGGCCGTCTCCGTTTCGGGGCTCTCCAAGGTCTACGGTCTCCCCGGCCTAAGGATAGGGTGGGCGGCGGGCTCCAAGGAGATGGCGGAGAGAATGTGGAGCGTAAAGGACTACACGACAATAGCGCCCTCCAGGCTCAGCGACCACATAGCCTCCATAATTCTCGAGCCCGGCAACGTTGAGAGGCTCAGGGAGAGGGCTAGGAGCATAGTTAGGCGGAACCTCGAGGCGCTCCGAACACTCCTCGGGGATCGGAGCGACATCCTGGAGCCCCACTGGCCCAGGGCGGGAGCCTATGTCCTGGCAAGGGTGCCTTGGAGCCGCGACACCCTGGCCCTCTCCTATGCGCTGTACACTGGACACGGCATACTGGTGAACCCGGGCGAATGCTTCGAGCTTCCAGGCTATCTCAGGATAGGGGTTGGCCAGAAACCGGGGGATTTCAACAACAGTATAGAGGAGCTCTTAGCCGCCCTTGAGAAGCTCAGGAGCGGCTAGCCCGCTCCACTACTTTCTCGGCCACCCTTACTGCCTGAACTGCGTTTTCGGCGTAAAGGTCTGCACCAACCTCTCGGGCTGTTTTCTCGCTAAGGGCTGCCCCTCCCACCATGATCTTCGCGGCGACGCCAGCTTCACGTAGCTTGGCTATGGTTTCCTTGACGGAGGGTATCGCGGTGGTTAGGAGGGCGCTCAGACCTATTATGTGGGGGTTGTGCTTCCTCG
>WAQK01000009.1 GCA_015520265.1 Pyrodictiaceae archaeon
CCAATATCCACGGCATCTACCGGGTCTCGGGGGCGGTGAGGCCCGTTCTCGCCTCTCCCCTAGGCTCTTCCGGCGTGGCTTACGCTGTTGCCGGAAGCCTCCGCATAGCCGGGCCCTGGCCCGGCGAGTACCTCTTTAGAGGCTCACCAACTCTAATGCACGGGTATGGCAGGACCTTCGTGTTGGGCACCAGCTTTGGGGATCTCTACGTATACAATGGGACCAGTAGAACCCTCTCCCTAGTATCCACGCTGAGAGGTAGCGTGGTTGACGCCTACATCGACCAGGACAAAGGAGTGGTGGCCGCTATAGATAGCCGCGGCATCATTTACCTGTATAGGCTCGGTGTCGAGGGGCGTTTTGAGGCTGGAGAGGCTGGGCAGGAAGGGACCCGGATACTCTTGGACCTGCTGGCAGGAGATGCCATGTTCAATGCCTCGGTACGGCTGTCCCTAGGCGCCGTGCTGAGGGGTGTGGAAGGCATCTCCCTTACACAGATACGTATGCCGATCCGCTACTCGGGCCTTGCCGTCGTGGGTGAGGACTCTTCCCACCTAACCGCTATAGCCAAGGTCCAGGTAAACGTGTCTAGCGATGACGGTTACAGGCTGGTGGAGGCCTATTCACTCATAGTCCTTGATGCCTCAGCCACCCCGTCGCCTCCGCGGCTGGTCTATGCAGCCGTGTTGCCCTATGGTGCGTCACTCCTAGACTCTGCTATAGTTGGGGGCCAGCTATACGTGCTCCTAAGCAGCGGGGACATGGTGTACCTTTACACGGGGGTAAACCTCGTTGGCAACTATTTTCTTGGGGAGAGGCCGGTTTCAGCTGTGCTCCTCCCAACGGTCCATGGGGTACGGATACACGTTTCTACGTGGAGCGGCAACCTCTACGTTTTCTCGTCCTCACTAAGGCTTCTGCGCGCAACACCAGTAGCCGAGGAGCCGCTCCGCCTCCTGCGTTTACCGGGCTTGATCGTTGGCTATGATTCGGGTAGACTTTACTGTTTTGACCCGGACGGAGGTCCTCTCTGGAACGGCCTCGAGGGTGTACCGCTAGGCGCCATAGCTGGGGCGTCCTCGGACCCCGTTGGGGGCGCTATAGCCATCTACGGCGACGATCTCTACTATTCGCCCTCGCCCAGCCAGCAACTATCGAGGCTTGATATAGAGGTACGTATACCCTCCGAGATACCCGTTTCCGCAGTGAGCATCAAGACTCCTGAAGGCGAAACTGTTGCCACGGGTTCCTCGGTTTTCTACGTGAAACCCTATTTCCACTATGTGGCTGTCACGTGGTCCCCTGTGCTCGGCGAGATCTCCTCGGGCACCTTCAGGATGCAGGCGGGTGGGATGAAGATCTTGCTGGAGCCCCCGGTGGCCGAACCCATTATAAGGGTAAGAAGCTCAGGCGACCCCCTTAACGTGACGGAGGGGCCCATAGTGGGGGCCCAGGTCACGCTGACGCTGCAGGAGATGCCCGGGGTATCCTATACTGGCTACACCGATGAGCAAGGCATAGTTCATCTGGAGGTACCGGGCTACGGCGAAACTAGGTATGTTAGGGGAGGGACATACAAGCTGGTTGTAAAGGCTGAAGGTTTCCGGGACCTGACACGCTACATTAGACTGGAACCCAGCGAGAACGGGACAACGGTGCAGCTAGACATAGCCATGGATCCCATACTGGGCTCTCTCCACCTAATCCTGAGGGACCTGGTAAGAGAGGTCCGGGCTCAGGGCACGTTCACAATGCTTATACAGTGGAGCACAGGCGAGGCAGAGCTGGAGGTAGGCTCTTCCGTCTCCCTGACGCTGCCGCCGGGCTCGTACCGGCTAACCATAAGCGGTGAATACTATGAGCCCCTAACAACGGAGGTCAGAGTACCTGGCGATCACGTGCTGGTCCTGAGGCCTTTGCTGCGGCAGATCCACGTGTTCGTCTCAGACACCTTTGGCCGCAGCGTGGCTGGCTCCACACTAATGTTTTCAGACCCTTACGGCTACATGGTTAAGGCAACAACGGATGAAACAGGTACAGCCACCGTAGAGCTGCCTCTGCCCGGCCCCTATACTGTGAGTGCAGAGGCTGAAGGATACCTTAAGGCCTCAGCAGAGCTGGATCCCCAGACCACCAGGGAACTGGCAGTAGTGCTCCAACCCGTCACCTACGAAGTAGTGGTGCTGCCTAAAGACCCATACACGGGGAAGATCGTGCCAGCTCAGGTAAAGGTAACGAGCAGCTATCTCTCGCTAGACACTGTGGCAGGTGAGCGTGTCACACTTCCCGTAGGCACCTACAACATCACGATAATAGCTGATGGCTACAAGACCTACTCAGGGACCCTTACAGTGAACATGAGCGGCGAGTACTTCTACACGCTGCAGAGAACCGAGCACCTGCTGGACCTGGTCATCGTAGGGTACAGGGGCAAGCCTGTGGAAGCCAC
>WAQK01000010.1 GCA_015520265.1 Pyrodictiaceae archaeon
GCACCTGGAAGCCCAGGAGGCTCAACATACCCGGCAGCGACCTGCCCCAGGTCATAGACGCCCTCGGCTACATCATCGACTACCACCTGGCCAAGTTCGGCTACAAGAGCTGGGACGAGGTACCCAAGCTCAGCGGCAGGGTCGCAGTCATCGGTGGTGGGCTCACCGCCGTCGACGCCTGCTACATCGCTAGGGACATGGGCGCTGAGGAGATACATCTCCTCTACAGGAGGACCAGGAAGGAGGCTCCAGCCGGAGAGAGGGAGCTCCAACACATAGAGTCTGCGCTGGGAGTAAAGATACATGAGCTGGTCACTCCCGTCGAGTACAAGGGTAAGGACAAGCTGGAGGCGGTGAGGCTCGTAAGGATGAGGCTAGAGGCCCCTGACGCTTCAGGCAGGCCGAGGCCTGTACCGATACCCGGCAGCGAGTTCGACATGGAGTTCGACTATGTCCTGGAGGCGATAGGCCTGGTGCCCACGCCACCCTTCAACGGCGACGAGTGCCTAGGCATAAAGCTGACACACAAGGGGACTGTAGAGACGGACGACAAGTTCAGGACCACAAGGAAGGGTGTGTTCGCTGCTGGCGACGTGAGACACGGCCCCTGGCTCATAGGGCCTGCACTGAAGAGCGGCAAGGACGCGGCCAAAGCTATAGATGAGTACCTGAAAACCGGTGAGTGGCGCTAATCCCCAGTATTTTTAATATCTTTCAACTCCTCTCTGGCAACGTAAAAATACTGGGTGAGAGAGTTTTACAGGCAAGGTGCACTGGCTTGGTGGGTGAGGAGCACAAGAGGCACAGTGTGGAGCACGTGGATTTCTGCCTCGTGGTTACAAGTACAAGGGTCTACCGGGGGGAGAAGCCTGACATGCTGACGCCCCTGGTGAAAAACCTTGTGGAGAGCGCTGGCCACAGGCTGGTCTCTTCCGCAGTGGTGCCCAACGACCCGGCCATGATAAACGACGCTGTAGGTGTTGCCGTGGAGAGGTGCGACGTGGTCCTGGTCACAGGCGGCACGGGGCCTAGCCCGAGAGACGTCAGCGTGGACGTGGTAGCCAGCATGGCTGACAGGGAGTTCCCCGGGTTCGGCGAGATCTTCAGGCTACTCACGTATCAACGCCACGGACCTGTGGCCTGGCTGTCCCGGGCCTCGGCTTACGTGGTTAACTGGAAGCTTGTTGTGGTTGTACCGGGCTCGGAGGATGCCGTGAAGCTCGCCCTGAAGGAGCTCCTGCTCCCTGAGGTAGGCCACGTGGTGGGAGAGCTCCACAGGAAGCCGGGCTAGCCTCCCATCAATGAGCTAAAGCCCTTGTAACCAGCCTTCCTGTAGGATATTCCTGGCTTCTTGTCAAACTCGAGGCCGTAATAGTGTTTGGCCAGCTTCTTCACTATCTCCTTGAGCCCCTTCATCACGTCATACTGATGTATTTTCAGCTCGGCTGCCACGTCCTCCCAGGGTTTGGCCTGGAGAACCTTGGCCACCAATATGTGTTCAGCCTCCTCGTCCAACTCCGGCACCCCCTTCGGATAGGAGAACCAGTAGGCCTTGGCCAGCTCGTAGACGGCGTCACAGGCGGCCTCGTAGGTCATGGGGCCGTAGATGTAGACCCAGAGCCTGTCCACCTGTATCGGTGTGAGCACGGGCCTGTAGTCGGGGAACACCGGGTCATGGGCGCGGAGTATCTGGAGAGCCACCTCGGTCTCCAGGTCATTGTAGGTGTCGTGGAGACTGTTGATCAATTTGAGTCTGAACTCCCGATGAGCTATTTTCACCATTCTTGCCACGGGCTTCGAAATGGGCTTGAGGACCAGCACCGTGTACTCGCCGCTAACAGGGTTCCGGTCTGGGGACATGTGGAGCGGCAGGTAGCCGTCCCTCACCCAGAAGCGGAGTAGCTTCTCGCTGACGCCGAAGCCGCTTCCAACCCAGTCGTACCCCCTCTCCCTGGCCTCCCTATAAACCTCCTCGAGCATCCTCGAACCTATGCCCATGCTCTGGACTCTGGGGTGGGTGGCTATCCTAACTATTCTCCACCCAACCTTGGATCCGAACTCCCGCATACGCAGGTGTTTGAGGAATCGGTCGGGTATTATGTTGCCCGGTATCCTGCCGCCCCTGAGTAGGTCGTCGATGGTCTCCCCGTCGAGCCCTCCCTCCTCGGCCAGCTGGACCGCGCACACTATGGCGCCCGAAGGGGTTCGTAGAGCCCTTATCGAGTGATGGGGCGCGTCTGCCAGCATTCCAAGGTCGTCGGGCTGGTTCCTGTAGTGCGCCAGGACGTAGATGCCGAAAAGCTGTCTGAGGGTCTCCTCGCCCTCCGGGCTGAAGAGCCACCCGGGGTCCAGTTTCAGGTACTCGAGGCGGCCCTCCTTGATCGCCTCTATGTCCTCCTCGC
>WAQK01000011.1 GCA_015520265.1 Pyrodictiaceae archaeon
GCACCTGGAAGCCCAGGAGGCTCAACATACCCGGCAGCGACCTGCCCCAGGTCATAGACGCCCTCGGCTACATCATCGACTACCACCTGGCCAAGTTCGGCTACAAGAGCTGGGACGAGGTACCCAAGCTCAGCGGCAGGGTCGCAGTCATAGGCGGCGGGCTCACCGCCGTCGACGCCTGCTACATTGCCAGGGACATGGGTGCCGAGGAGATACACCTCCTCTACAGGAGGACCAGGAAGGAGGCCCCTGCCGGGGAGAGGGAGCTCCAGCACATAGAATCCGCGCTGGGAGTGAAGATACACGAGCTAGTTACCCCCGTCGAGTACAAGGGTGGGGGCAGGCTGGAAGCTGTGAGGCTTATAAGGATGAGGCTGGAGGCCCCCGACGCGTCGGGCAGGCCCAGACCTGTACCGATACCCGGCAGCGAGTTTGACATGGAGTTCGACTATGTCCTAGAGGCGATAGGCCTTATACCCACGCCACCCTTCAACGGCGATGAATGTCTAGGCATAAAGCTGACGCCCAAGGGGACCATAGAGACTGACGACAAGTTCAGGACCACCAGGAAGGGCGTATTTGCTGCTGGCGACGTGAGGCACGGCCCCTGGCTCATAGGGCCTGCGCTGAAGAGCGGCAAGGACGCTGCTAAGGCCATAGACGAGTACCTGAAGACCGGCGAGTGGCGCTAACCTCCAGGTTTTTACCTCTCCCCAGACCCCATTTCTCAGCAACGCAAAAATACTGAAGGTTAGAGTCTTTACAGGCAAGGGTACCCGGCTTGGTGGGAGAGGAGCATAGGAGGCACTCCGTGGAACACGTGGATTTCTGCATCGTGGTTACGAGTACAAGGGTCTACCGCGGGGAAAAGCAGGATAGGCTGACGCCCCTGGTGAAGAGCCTCGTGGAGGGCTCTGGCCACAGACTGGTCTCCTCCATAGTGGTGCCTAACGATCCGGCCATGATAAACGAGGCTGTGGGACAGGCGGTTGAGAGGTGTGACGTGGTCCTGGTCACCGGCGGTACAGGCCCCAGCCCGAGGGACGTCAGCGTGGACGTGGTAGCCAGCATGGCTGACAGGGAGCTCCCCGGGTTCGGCGAGATCTTTAGGCTGGTTACGTATCAGCGTCACGGGCCTGTGGCCTGGCTGTCCCGGGCCTCGGCCTACGTGGTTGACTGGAAGCTTGTCGTGGTTGTCCCGGGCTCGGAGGATGCCGTGAAGCTCGCCCTGGAGGAGCTCCTGCTTCCCGAGGTAGGCCACGTGGTGGGGGAGCTCCGCAGGAGGCCGGGTTAGTCCCCCAGCAACGAGTTGAAGCCCATGTAGCCGGCCTTCCTGTAGGATATCCCCGGCTTCTTGTCGAACTCGAGGCCATAGTAGTGCTTGGCCATCTTCTTCACTATCTCCTTCAGCCCTCTCATCACGTCGTACTGGTGTATCTTCAGCTCGGCTGCCACGTCCTCCCAGGGTTTTGCCTGCAGAACCTTGGCCACCAATATGTGTTCAGCCTCCTCGTCTAGCTCCGGCACCCCCTTCGGGTAGGAGAGCCAGTAGGCCTTGGCCAGCTCGTAGACGGCGTCACAGGCCGCCTCGTAGGTCATGGGGCCGTAGATGTAGACCCAGAGCCTGTCCACCTGTATCGGTGTGAGCACGGGCCTGTAGTCGGGGAACACCGGGTTCTGTGCGCGGAGTATCTGTAGGGCCACCTCGGTCTCCAGGTCGTTATATGTGTCGTGGAGGCTGTTGATCAGCTTGAGCCTGAACTCACGGTGGGCTATCTTCACCATCCTGGCCACGGTCTTTGAGATGGGCTTGAGGACCAGCACCGTGTACTCGCCACTAACAGGGTTCCTGTCCGGGGACATGTGGAGCGGCAGGTAGCCGTTCCTCACCCAGAAGCGGAGAAGCTTCTCGCTGACGCCGAAGCCGCTTCCAACCCAGTCGTACCCCTTCTCCCTCGCCTCCCTGTAAACCTCCTCGAGCATCCTCGAACCTACGCCCATGCTCTGGACCCTGGGGTGCGTGGCTATCCTGACTATCCTCCACCCAACTTTGGAGCCGAACTCACGCATACGCAGGTGTTTGAGGAATCGGTCGGGTATTATGTTGCCCGGTATCCTGCCGCCCCTTAGTAGGTCGTCGATGGTCTCCCCGTCGAGCCCTCCCTCCTCGGCCAGCTGGACTGCACATACTATGGCGCCCGAGGGGGTTCGTAGAGCCCTTATCGAGTGATGGGGCGCGTCTGCCAGCATTCCCAGGTCGTCGGGCTGGTTCCTGTAGTGCGCCAGGACGTAGATGCCGAAAAGCTGTCTGAGGGTCTCCTCGCCCTCCGGGCTGAAGAGCCACCCGGGGTCCAGTTTCAGGTACTCGAGGCGGCCCTCCTTGATCGCCTCTATGTCCTCCTCGC
>WAQK01000012.1 GCA_015520265.1 Pyrodictiaceae archaeon
CATCCCGCCCACGTTTATGTAGCCACTCTCAACCTGGCCGCCTCCAGGTATGCGGCGAGGCTCAGGCTCCCCCGTGATGTAGGATGTGTCGAAGACGGCCTCTCCACTCATTACTACTCCGTCGGCTGGCACCACGTCGCCGTGGCCTAGCACCACGATGTCGCCGATCGCCACCTCGTCGAGCGCCTTCTCCACTATACTGCCGTTTACCTCCACTTTGACTCTGCTCGGTAGTAGTGCCGAGAGACTCTCGATCTTCTTCCTGGCATAGTGCTCGGCCTGGTGCTCTATGAGCTCCGAGATGGAGTATAGGAGGAAGATGAGGAAACCCTCAGTCACGACACCCATATACCATGTTGCAAGGCCTGCAACTCCCATGAGCAAGTCAACTGTGAAGCCTCCCCGGGCCAGTGCTAGGAAAAACTTAGAGAGTATAGCCAGTGAGATCACGAGCAACAGGGGCTGAAGCTGGATTCCGGCGAGACTCGTGGCCAGGCCTGCAGCAGATGCTGAACCCACCGCGATCCAGAATAGTGAGTTTTCTCCATGTCCTTTCAGCGCTTATCACCTGGCTGTGCAGGGTTACAATGCACCATATAATAAATCTTTATATTAGAAACATGAAAATCTATTATAGAAACATTAATAACACTGCGAGTTGGATCCTAATATACGTGTGATGCACACCATGCCCATAGTAAGCATCTACCTGCCGGATAAGTTGTTGGACAAGATGGATGAGTATGCCAGGCGCTACGGGTTCACTAGCCGCTCAGAGCTGATACGGGAAGCACTCCGGGAGCTTATCGAGGGGGTGCCGGCAGAGGAGGAGCGGGGACGCATCTACGGCATACTGATAGTCCTGACAGACCATTCTAAGGGGCGCTACGTTGACGAGAAGGTGGTTGAGACCATACATTCGTTCCAGTTTATGATAAAATCCTTCTATCACCAGCTCCTGGAGGGCGATTGGTGCCTCAACATAGCCATAATAGATGCCCATTGGACCGAGATCCAGGCGATCCTGAGGACGCTGAGGAAGACGCGCGGCGTTGCCAAGACCTGGTTCATACCCTTCCGCGTAGAGCATGAAAAATAAGGTCTCTGAATATCCATTGTCCCGGCAAGAATATATGCGGCGCTGATGTATAGACGCCCGGCATATGTTCGGTTTCGAACCGAGGGAACCCTGATGGAGGAGTGCAGCATAAAGGCACAGGACCTCACCAAGCAGTTCGGCCAACTCACAGCCGTGGACCATGTGTCCTTCTGCGTCAAGCCGGGAGAGGTCTACTCGCTTCTAGGACCAAACGGCGCTGGGAAGACCACAACCATAAAGATGCTGGCCACCCTGCTACAGCCTACGGCGGGCGAGGCCTGGATAAAGGGCCACAGCATTCTCAGAGAACCGCACATGGTGAGGAGGGCTATTGGGCTGGTGCCCCAGGACCTCACGGCCGACGATGAGTTGACTGGCTGGGAAAACGTGGTTATACAGGCCAAGCTTTACGGATTCCGGGGGGTCGAGGCCGAGAGGAGGGCCAAAGAGGCCCTCGATTTCATGGGTCTCCTGGAGGCGGCTCAGCGGAGGGTCTCAACCTATAGTGGTGGGATGAGGAGGAGGCTTGAGGTGGCAATGAGCCTAGTTCACAGCCCCGAGGTCCTCTTCCTGGACGAACCTACCCTGGGCCTCGACGTCCAGTCCAGGAGGCACCTCTGGGGCCTCATAGAGGAGCTGCGGAGGCAGGGGAAGACTATTCTGCTCACCACACACTACATGGAAGAGGCCGAGGCGCTGGCGGACAGGGTTGCGATTATAGATCATGGAAGAATCGTGGCTGAGGGGAGCCCCGAGGAGCTCAAGTCGAGGATAAAGGGTGAGACTATACACGTAAGACTCAGAGATCCAGGCCAAACCATTGCCTTGGCCGAGAAACTGTCCAAGGAGCTCGGAGTCGACGCTGAGGCTAAAGGGGACACCGTTACCGTCAGGGTGAAGAGCTCGGCCGAGACCCTCCCAGGCCTGGTTCAGGTGGTTTCCGGCATGCCCGTCGTCGAGATAAGGATAGTTAAGCCCAACCTGGAGGAGGTTTTCCTCGAACTCACGGGGAGGGGTCTGAGGGACGAGGAGTTCGATGTCTTCAAGTTCCGGGTAATGGCTAGGAGGGTGAGGCGGTGATGGGCGCAACCCTCGTGTTGCTTAGACGCGAGATCAAGAAGTGGGTGGGCAGGCGCCCAGTCTTCGTGATGTCCATGATCACGCCGCTCATCTGGCTAGCCCTCTTTGGAAAGAGTCTGAACCTATACTCCATGTTCAACTTGGAGCAGCCTGGCTTCGCGGAGCTCATACAGAGGATTGTAGAGCAACGTGTGCTGGAGTTATTCGGAACCCTTGATTACTTCACCTACCTGGCCAGCGGCATGTTGGTGGTCTTCGCACTGTTCCAGAGCGCCTTCGGCGGTGTTGGCATAGTGTTCGACAAGAGGCTCGGCTACATGACCCGGCTCCTAGTCTCGCCTATACCTAGGGCCAGCATATTCATCGCCAAGATAATGGGCACCCTGTTCAGAATATCTGTACTCTCCGTAGTGCTCTTCGCAGCGGCACTGGCTCTGGGCTTCCAGGTCAAACAGGGCATAACGCTTCTGGACCTCGCCGCTGCAGGGGCTGTGATACTGCTCCTTAGCCTTGGCCTGGCAAGCATATACGCCACCATGGCGTTTTATGCCAACAACCACGAGGTGCTATTCGCGGCCATGAACCTCATCAACCTGCCCCTAATGTTTACCTCCAGCGCCATTTTCCCTAGGGAGCAGATGCCGTCCTGGCTCCGGGCGATCGCGGCAGTTAACCCGATAACCCATGCAGCGGATCTGGTGAGATATCACCTCATAGGGAGGCCCGTCAACTCGTACATGCACTCCCTGGGGCTGCTGGCGGCCTTTAGCCTAATCCTTTTCCTAGCTGGCATGGCGCTGAGCCTCAGGAGCCTCAAGGAGTCCCGATAACCGCTGGATTAGCTTAATTATTATCCAGGATCACCCCTGATGGTGACATGCCGTCCCAGACCCTCTACATGGACAGAGTAGTGTATCGGGAGAGGGTCTGGGAGGCTGCCTGGCGGAGGGGCTCCTTTGAGTTCAACGAGTCGAGCGGAGGCGCCAAAGGGGTAAGGATTGCGACGCCGCGAGGATGGATCGTTGTCTCCGGGCCCCGTACGGCTGAGTGGAAGAGCCTAGAGGAAAGGGCTAATCGCCTAGCCCGCGCCGTTAAGGGGGCACCGCGCCTCGCCGAAGCCAAGCTGTTCCGGGGTAGATCCCTGCTAGCCAGGCCGCCTTCCGCCCCCGACGAGGACCTATTGGGCCTGGTTATGGCGGCAGCCGGTCTGCTGGAGGAGAAGAATATGGGCGGCGAGGTTATTGCAACACTGGTTGATTCGACCCGGCTCATAGAGCACCCCGAGGGCGAAGCCAGGGAGAGGCTGATATACACGGAACTCTATGTCTACGCTGAGATAAGTGAAGGTGCCAGGAGGGCTGTAGGCTCGGCCTCGGCAGCCTGGCTGGGAGGTCCAGGAGAGTTCAAGGGACGCGAGCTGGAGGAGCTAGTGGAGAAGGCGGCGAGAAGGGCGGTCTACAGCTTCAAGGCCCGGCCTTTGACCATCTTCGAGTCGGGGCGCCATGAGGTCATACTGGGAGGGGAGGCTTCGGCCGCCTTCTTCCACGAGGTGGCCCATCTCCTCGAGGCTGATCAGCCGGAACATTTGAGGACGGGTACCAGGATCTCGAATCTCAGTATAACCTTGCGGGATGACCCATTCATACCCGGAAGCCCTGCTTCTAGGCTTTTCGACGATCAGGCCGTGGCCACATCTAGGAGGGTGCTGGTGGAGGAAGGCGTGGTCGTCAATCTGCTCCACACAAGGGATACTGCGGCCTCGATGCATGGCAAGCCCGGCTCAGCCCGCGGCCTCTTCCATGCGCCAAAGGCGATGCACACTAACCTGATCGTATCGCCGGGAGACTGGGGCGAAAAGGAGCTGGTGGAGGAGACCAGGAAGGGCCTCCTAGTAGACGGCGTGGTGACTGCTGAGTTCTCGTCCGGCACGGTTAGAATAGTGCCCGAGGAGGTGTGGAGAATAGAAAAAGGCGAACCCAGGCATCCCTTGAGGATTGGCGAGGTCAGACTGCCGCTGGCTAAGAGCTTGACAACAATCGCCGCGCTTGGGAGGAGGCTCCACAGAAGGCATGGCTACGAGAAGAAACACGTCACAGTTGAGGCAACACCCTGGGTAAAGCTCCAAGCATACGTTATGTAGTGTAGAAGGGCTTCCCGGAAGAATGCTTGCCCAAGTACCAGGCAACAGGCAGAACCATGGCCAATATCAGGAGCTCCATCAGGTACACCGCTATAACCAGCATGCCTTCCTCCCCGGCCATGGCCTCATACACCCAGTAGGCCAGCAGGGGCAGAGTCCCTAGGACAGCAGACCTGAGGGCCCCTGCGAGGCTCTCTCTGCGGGAAATCCTGTAGCCATGGAGTGTAGCGTATACTGCTATGAGTCCCCAGAGCCTCAGTGCCTCGATGGCCAGGTATATGGGGCGTGGCCAGAACAGCGGCTGAGCGGCATAGTGATACAAAACGTTGGGCAACACCAGTATGGTTGAACCCAGCGTGACGCTCACCAGGTCTGTGCGGTGCAAAGGAGACTCCCCAGACCTGTATTATAATTTAGTGTACCACATTATAATGTAATCAATTCATCTATATTTCAGGTTATCGCTGAGACCCAACGGTTTGTGCAAAGTGTAGCTGGGTTTAAAACTTGGCTCAGCAATATTTTATGTTAGGTTAGGAGTGGTCCTTGGGCGAGGCAGAATTTATGGAGCTTAAGGGGAGGGAAGAGTACCTGGTAGTCCACAACATTGTACAGCTAGCCGGGTTTAGCGGTGTCATAGTAGGCGCCGCCTCCTCGCCCAAGACCGGTTATATCAGCTACCTCCTAGTATTCAAGGAGGGGAGCCTCCTAGCTGCGCTGGTCTCGGATCCCAGGCGAGGCATAAGCTGGTCCGGCGATCACGCCGTTGAGAGACTGGTCAAATACATTTCCGAGGGCGACGCGCTTTACCACGAGGTTCTAGCCGAGTTTGGAGAGATCCCGCTCCTCCTGACCGGCCTAATACGTACGGAGAAGCACCACTCCCTCCCTGTAAGGATGCTCGAGGCGTCGCTCGACACGGGGGTGATCCTCCACTCCCGGATCGACGAGCTAAGTGCTTCGCTGACTAACCCCGTGGTTCTGGCCGGCCTGCTCCTCCACGCCAAGTACTACTCCAGGCAGAGGGTCAGCGTGGACAACATTACCACGGTGCTCAGCAACGAGTCGGTGAGAGTGGCGCCCAGCATGCTCTACGCCAAGGTTGAGACCGGGGGGTGCGGCGCTAGATTCCTCGCCTTCAACGGCATTATCGTGGCGGCGGCCGTGGAGGCCCGTGGCAAAACCATGTATGGCAGGAAGGCCCTGGAAGCACTGCCTGAGTGCGGTGTAGAACTGGTTCTCTCCCTTTACCGTGTCGAGGCCGAGAGCCTCGGTGCAGAGTACGTGGGCGCAGTAGAGGAGATAACCAAGCTGAGCGAAGCAGCTACGTTGAAGGCCGTGGAATCCAGGATCTCATTCATAGCCGAGAGTCTGGGAGTCAAGGGTGTGAAGATAAAGGTCAGCTCCACGGACAAGGAGCTCGTCATAGAGGCCAGCATCCCCAAGGATACGCTGGTTGCCCAGCACAGGCTCATAAAGAGGCTCTTCCTACGCGTCCTCCAGGACCGTGCCAAGGCATATATAGGAAGACTCGTCGGCAAGGAGATCAAGGTAGTGGAGGCCCAACTCTCCGGCAAGGCTGAGGGCAAGGCGGCTAGCCAGGGGTCTCCCAGCCAAGCGCGACGGGGATCAGGTAAAGGAGCATAGGGTAGCCACGCCAGGCCACGCTTCTCTTCTCCAGCACTAGCCAGATCAGCACAACGTGCACTGCGAGGCCAGCAGCCGCTGGTAAGCCGCCCACCGCGTAGGTGATCAGGGCTGGACCTGAGTACCAGGAGGCCAGGAAGAAGAACTCGTTGCCCAGCTTACCCTTAAGGATCCTTCCATAGAGGGGCGTGAGGAAGGTCATGGCCAACGTGAAGTAGAGGGTCAGTCTCACCCCCAGTTCCACAGGAGCCACCTAGGCGTAGTGTGTGGGCGCGGAATTTAAGATGTTCCACTCCGAGACTGTGAGGGGTGCACGAATGGGCTCAGACCTTGTGGAGAGGTTCGTGAAAGCCCTGGAGGAGGGTCTAACAGTATTCTTCATCGACCGTGAGTTGGAGGACCCTACACCCCTAACCTCTGCATTGAAGGAAGCCCGCGTCGGCACGATGCTCGACGTAGGCGCGTTGATGGGGGGAAGGCTGGTCTATGTGGCTCTGCGGGAAAAGCCCTGTGAGACCCACTGCGCTGCCGAGGAGTGCAGGGAGCGCAACTCGTTGTGCATGGACGAGTGTAGGAGGAGGTGCCTGGAGGAAAGAGCCAGGCTGGTGGCCGAAAAGCTTCGAACGATGACCGGAAAGAAGAATACCGGGAATAAGTAGACATTATACTGGATGGGGAAGCCCCTACCCCTGAGTCCCCGGGTCGGCCGGGGGATGACGAAGTGGTCCTACCCCGACAAGGGGCTCAGCCCGCCTTTTCCAGGATCTTCGAGCCTAGCAACCTCTTAGCCGTGAAGGAGACTATATCGTCTATATACACGGTGTGGACCAGCCTGTCATTGCGGTCTACAACGGCGAGGACCAGGAACTTGGAGAGGTCGTCCAGCAGTTCCGGCGTGAGTCTTTCACCCACTCTCACCTTAGGGACGTATCGCCTCATGACTTCCTCTACCCTGACGCTCATGAAGTCCTGGGGGTTCTCGAACACCAGGTCCACTGCCCTGACTATGCCTACGGGGCGCTCCTCCTCGTCCACCACAACCGCAGCGGGTCTATCCAGCACTGAGAACACGTCCAACGTGTCCCTCACCAGGGCGCTCCTCGGCACGGCGATCCTCGATGAGGCGATCTCGTCCACACTTACACCAGTGTGCCCCGCCAGCGGTGTTGAGGGCATGTAGGGCCTCATGGCTACGGCGAAGACCATGGTGGAGGCGAGCGCCGCTATGAGCACAGCGTCGTAGTTAAGGGGCGACACTATGCCTGTGTTGTAGGCTGAGAGGAGGAGGGCGCCGTCTACGCCTCCCTTGGAGAGCATCATGATGCCGACAAGCATGTCCTTACACACTCCCCGGGATACTAGCATTTTGAGGAGGATTGTCAGGGAGCCGAACATGGCGGCGTAGCCTAGCACCCAGGAGTCCAGTGTGTTCACGTAGATGCCCAGTCCGGCGAAGAAGAGGGGTTCGAAGAAGCCGTAGGTGAAGGCCTTGATCCTGTCTGTGATGTCCGGCCTCTCCCTGAGGTAGGGCTCCGCGAAGAGGCCCAGTGCGAGTGCTATGAGGGCGGCGTTGAACCCGGTGAGTTCGGCGATGTATCCGGCGAGAAGGATTATTCCAATGATTACCGCGAAGGGGGCCTCTCTGGCCGACACGTACTCCTCCACGAACATGAGGAGCCTGTAGAACACGTATTTCCCGAAGACGTAGAAGAGGGTTAGGAGGAGTGCTATATAGGCGAAGCTTAGGAACGGCGACACGCCTGTCTCCGAGATTGTGTTGAACACCACCACTGCGGAGACCTCTACCAGGATGCCCAGCAGGAAGGCGTCCCTGCCGGTCTTGGTTGATATGAGGCCCGTGTCTATCAGGGTCTTAACCATGGGCCCTGCGCTCACGGCGCCCATTATCACGCCTATGATGCTGCTCTCTAGGAGGCCAAGGCCCATGACCTTGTAAGTAAAGAGGGCTACGCCGATGGAGGGAACCGCGAAGATCGCAGCGCTCCTGGCAATCATCCCTATAACCCTGCGGCCCAGAAGTTCCAGTTCCCTGAACTCCTCGGCGCCAGCGAGGAAGAGCAGGAAGTTTATCCCCAGCGCGGTGAAAAGGGCTAGGTAGTTCCTACTATCGATCTGGACTATGTTGAGCCCGCCCGGGCTCAGCAGAATGCCCACGATTATGGCGCCCAGGAAGCCTGGCAGCCTAAGCCTGTTGAAGACGTCTTCGCCGATCTTAGCTAGGAGCAGTACTAGGCCGAGCACCATCGCCGAATATGCGAGCACCTCCACCAGGAACACCTCTAGGGAGCGCCGTTACCGGTTCACCCGCTGCACCTTTGTACAGCTATGGCTCGGGAAGCTAGGAGGGCAAGATATAGTGACCCGAACCGGAATAAAACTATTCACCAAGAGGTAACACGATAAAAGCCCTGCCACCCATACTTGTCACACAAGCGGGGTGACCGATCTGGCCGACCGCACGGTGCAACTATACAGGATCATGGGGTCCACCGAGGCAGCGGACTATGCTCTCCGAGAGGCCCTGGGAATAATCAAGACTGCAGGCAGCATCGACGAGCTGAGGAAAAAACTGGCTAGCTTCGCGGCCGACGTGATAAAGGCCAGGCCGACCTCAGCTCTCATGCTAAACACGTTCCGCGACATACTTATGGCTCTCACAAACCTGGAGGGCGTGGAGCCCGCGGAGGCTAGAAGACTACTGGCGGAAAAAGTGGAGTCCTGGATAGCCCGGGCCAGGGAGTCTGTGGAGAAGCTGGCCGAGATAGGCGCCCGCAGGATACCCGACGAGACCAGGATACTCACACACAGCTACAGCTACAGCGTTGTGAGAACCCTCGAGAAGTGCGTCGCCCAGGGCAAGAGGATAGAAGTTGTGGTCACAGAGTCCAGGCCCACGGGGGAGGGTTTAGCGACGGCTGAGACCCTGTCCTCGAAAGGAATACCGGTAACATTGATCGTGGACTCGGCAGCAAGGTTCATCATGAAGGACGTGGACCTCGTCCTCATGGGGGCCGAGGCCATAGCAGCCAATGGCGCCGTAGTCAACAAGGTGGGATCCAGCCTTATAGCCCTGGCAGCCCACGAGGCTAGAAGGAGGGTCTTCATAGCCGCCGGAACTTACAAGTTCAGCGTAGAAACAGTGTTCGGCGAACTCGTCGAGATCCCCAGCCTACCCCCCAGGGCGGTGCTCAGTCCCGAAGAAGCCGAGAAGCTGGGGGACGACTACAAGGCCTGGTTCCCCCTCATGGACGTGACGCCGCCCGAATACATAGACGCCATAATAACTGAGATGGGCATGGTGGCGCCCGAGGCCGTCCCCCTGGTACTCAGGGAACTCTACGGCTCCTGGCCCCCCAGGCTCCCCGACATAGACGAGCTTTTGGAGAGGCTCTCGGGGTGAACCCGGCTTGACCCAACTACCCCCTGAAGTGGTCAGGATAGCAGAGGACATCAAGGAGATGAGGATCAGGGGGGCCGGGAGGATCGCCAGAGCCGGTGCCGAGGCCCTCAAGCTGGCCGCCCAGAAATACCGCGGGTCCCCCAGCCCCGAGGATTTTAGGAGGTACATGGAGCGCGTTGCCCACTACGTTGTCTCCACCAGACCCACAGCCGTGTCGCTGCCTAACGCCGTCTCCTTCGTCATGAAGAGGCTCCGGGAGGCCGAGGGTAGCTTCAGGGAGCTTGTAGCAACCGTCGTGGCTGCTGCCGATGAATTCATAGAGACAAGCCTGAGGGCCGTGGAGACCATAGGGAGGATAGGTGCACGCATGATAAAGGACGGGGAGACCATACTGACCCACTGCCACAGCACGGCTGCCGTCTCCGTGCTGGTCGCGGCCAGGAAGATGGGCAAGGAAATCAAAGTATACACCACGGAGACCAGGCCCAAATTCCAGGGAAGGATCACTTATCGGCAGCTAGCCGAGGCGGGTGTGAATGCTACGCAGATCCCCGACTCCGCCGTGAGAAGCGTTATGAAGAGAGTGGACAAGGTTGTAGTTGGAGCAGATACTATAACCAGCGACGGCGCCTTGATAAACAAGGTCGGCACCAGCCAGGTAGCCCTGGCCGCCCATGAGGCCAGGGTGAGGCTATTCGTTGCAGCCGAGACCTACAAGTTCAGCCCTGCATCGGTCCACGGTGTACCTGTGCTGATAGAGGAGAGGCCGCCCGAGGAAGTTGCTCCGCGGAAGTGGCTTGAGAGGAATCCAGGCGTGAAGGTGAGGAACCCTGCCTTTGACGTGACGCCGCCCGAATACATAGACGCCATAATAACCGAGCTAGGCGTGATCCCGCCCAAAGCCGCCGCCATGGTGCTTAGAGAGCTGTTCGGCTACAGCGCGGAGGCGGAGAAGCTGGTCCTAGTGGCAGTAGAGCACGACGAGGCTGGTGTATACTATTAGTCCGGTCAGAGCAGGGGCGTTATCATCCCCCGGGCAGGGTCAACGGTAATACCATTCATCATTCTCAGCCCGTCTAGCCGGTGACTATTAGGTGTGCCCACCTCTTAGCATACTGTTTAACTATGAGGACAGTCCTACCCGCAGCGCCCAGCTCCATGCAGGGCGTTACAACTTCTCGTCCATCTACAAGCCTGGCAACGACCCTAGCCCTTCCATCGCTGCATTCCTCCAGCCCAACCTCCCTGACCTTGCCCCAGGCAGCCAGCCCCTCGAGACGGATGCTGGTCACCTCTTCCCTCAAGCTCCGCCCCCTCTAAATATCTCTGGCATGGCGGCTTAAGGGTTTATGTTACCCTTCCCCAACCTTCACCTTGAGGAGGTCGGCTGCATCTTCCAGGGCCCTCCTCCTCTTCTCCGGGTCCCCGGAGAGGTACGCCTCGTAGAGCTTAGCGTTCAGAATGTAGAGGTCCTTGAGGTCTCTAGTAAGTCTGGCTAGCTGGTCCTCAACCTGTTTAAGCCTCGTGTTAAGCGAGTCTAGGACAACCTCTACCGCAGCTATGAACTCGTCGATATCGAGGTGGTGATGATGGTGATGCTCGTGTTCATGCTCATGCTCGTGTCCGTGCTCGTGGTGTCTCTCCTGGACCTCCTCGACAACCTTTTGTATATCGTCCTCCTTCTTGGGAAGAGTCATTCTAACCTTTTTCCTCTCATCCACAGCTACTCCCAGGATACACGGGTATCCATGGCTTATATTATTACAGGGCCGCGTACCAGCATATGCTGAGACATTTATATTTTAACTGTCCTGTATATCTAGCAGAGGGTCGGTCGATGGATAGGTCCTCCGCCCCCGCCCTTCTGCTGGCCTCCCTGCTTGCCCTGGTGGTTCTCCTAGCCGTGCAGTCCAGTCATGCGGTGGCCGAGGGAGCCTCGTGGCTGGAGCCCACCAATATCCACGGCATCTACCGGGTCTCGGGGGCGGTGAGGCCCGTTCTCGCCTCTCCCCTAGGCTCTTCCGGCGTGGCTTACGCTGTTGCCGGAAGCCTCCGCATAGCCGGGCCCTGGCCCGGCGAGTACCTCTTTAGAGGCTCACCAAC
>WAQK01000013.1 GCA_015520265.1 Pyrodictiaceae archaeon
GCCTTCACCTTCTCCCTGTTCACCGCGTTGCACACCATGAGCCACTCCTCGTCGCTGAACCTGTAGAGCATGACATCATCCTTGAAGCCGGCCCGCTCATTGAGGAGCGCCGTGGGGCCGCTCATGCTGAGTTCCTTAACCTTGCCCAGCTCCTTGGGCACCATTTTCTGGAGGAACTCGTAAGCGTCGGACCCCCTGATGAGCAGCCTGCCCATATGGCTGACGTCGAAGACGGCGGCGCTCTCTCTGACCGCCAAATGCTCCTTCACGGTGCTCCGATAGACCATGGGGGCCTCCCATCCGGCGAACTCGCCGAAGCTGGCTCCCAGCTCCTTATGTAGCTCTTTTAATGGGAATTGGAGTAGCCCCACTCTAGAACACCATCACTAACCAGAATTGGTGCGGCTCTCTAAATCTGTTTCATCGCTGCCACTAGTCGCCGTAGGGGTGGCTTCCCAGGAGTTCGGCGTAATAGTCGTCCCAGCCGATTTCTATGGCTGCATAGGCCTCCAGACCATTGATCTCGTAGCTTATCTTGACTACCCGGAATTCGGCGTGCTTTCCTAGAAGCAGCCTAGCCAGATCAACTGCTTCCACGACGTGTCCCTCTTCATCCTCAAGCGACCAGGTGTTTATCAACACAACGGCTACTTCTCTGTCTCCTATATCCACTACGAGTACCCCTACACAGCTGCTACAGGTGTCCTGTACACCGGCCACATATGCATCCTTCACCAGCCCTGTGAACTCCTCCTCGTTCTCCTCAAGGTTGATCATGGCCACGATGCTGTTGTAGAAGCTTATCCCCAGCTCCTGCCCACTGCTAGGCGTCGTGGTAGTTGTTGTGGTTTCTTCGTGCTCAGTGATAGTCGTGGTCGTAATTGCTGTCTCCTCATGCTCGGTCTCGGTAGTCGTAGTAGTGGTGGTTGTAGTTGTCGTTGTGGCCGTCTCAGAGGGCGTGGTTGTGGTAGTTGTAGAGGTGTTGGGAGGCGTCGTGGTCGTCGTCTCGCTCTGCTGTGTGGTTGTAGTGGTTATCTGTTCCTCCAGGGTTATGCTCTCGGGCACGCTGGGTATAGTTGGGTACAGGTTCCTTGCGAAGGCCATGAGTAGGAATGCCAAAACCACTATGCCCGCCGCGACAGCCAGTTCCCTCGACATGATTGCATCACTACTTACAGAGTTTTACGAGCGACTACCGTCAATATAGGGGAAGGAGGGTTTCCTTATAATAATCTAATTCACCTATCGTGAGTTAATGAGTAAAAACGTGTAGGACAGATGATTCGGGGTGTGTACAGTGTTAACGGGAGCATTGCTGGGGGGTGTAGTGCTGGCTGGTGCGGCGGCCTTCCTCATCCTATCCTACCGGCTCGCCAGGATCGCAGGGCTCGCCTCTTCATCTAGGCTCGCTCTGGCGGCGACGGGTTTCGGGATCCTCGGCGTCGCCCAGCTCCTCTCCGCGGCCTCCTACTACTCTGCCGACACACGGAACGCCTACATGTTCTACGTGGGCTCGGCCAGCTTCTCCATGGCTGGTTACGTGATGATACTGATGGCCTCCACGTCGAGAAGGACGGCGCTCTACGCCGTGAGCCCCGCGCTCCTACTGCCCTCATCGATAGACGTTGTTGCAAGCCTCCTGGCATGTATACTAGCCTACATGACGGGTGGCGTGGCCAGGCTTGGCTTCACGGTTCTAGCCCTTTCCCACGTCATGCGGGCCATACCCCTCCTGGAGGGGGGCCTGCACCTGGGCCCAGCCCTCTCATTCCTCGTCCTGCTGGGCGAGGTCGTTAGGGCTGTCTCGGCTTCGGCGCTGGCCCTCTTCTACACTAAGGGTGCTCTGAGCCATGAGGCGGAGTAAGGCGGCGATAATCTACGAGATACTGGAGGTGGTGGTGAGGAATGGGGGTGAGGTTAGCCCTACCCAGCTCTCCCTTGAGGCCAACCTGGCCTACGACAGGATGATGAAACTGCTGGAGAGCCTTGAGGAGCGGGGACTCGTAGAGATAGCATCGGGGGAGGGCAGGAAGTGGGTTAGGATAACAAGGAAGGGCCAGGAACTCTACCATCATCTCAAACATGTGAGAAGGATACTCTCGGACTTCGGGATAAGCCTGTAAGCCGGGCTCCGTGTATTTAAGCTTTTCTCACCACTAGTTAGTTTTCCTTAATAAAAGGTTTAGCCAACCGATCTAACAGGGTGAGAAGACGGATGAACAAGACCCTAATCGGAGTGGCAGTGGCACTACTGGTCGGGGCAGGCCTGGGTCTGGCGGCGAGCGGCGCCTTCCAGGACACCCTAGCAGTGATAAAGTCTGAGATTGTTCCTAGCACCACTAGCGTCTCCAATCAGACCGCCAGCCTCTCAGGAACCATAACCCTCAACGTTGGTAAGCTGGAGGCAGGTAAACATTATAACTTCGACGACGTTTACGGCGAGACCTACCTGTACACTGGTAGCGGAGGCAACTTCACGTTCTCCCTAACTTACAACGAGTCGGCGTTCCAGTACGTCAAGGTAGAAGTCGAGATCAGTGGTGACCACGGAGACTATTATGTTGACACCGAATTCTATCTAGACACCGGCACACCAGTCTTTGTAATCACCCTTCCTGCCGACATCAAGGTGGAGATCGAGGTGGAGTTGAAGGAGATCACAGTGAGTCCTAACGCCACTCTTGGGCCTCAGGAGATCTATGTGCAAATAGCTGGACCCTAGCCTCTAGAAGCGCCTCTAAAAGGCTAACCCGCTTTTTTACACCTCCTCCAGCACCGATCAAGTTATCTTGAAGAGCCTCCTTGATAATAGTGGTGCCGCTTGTTGCATCCATGGCTTCCCAACTCACCTCCCGAGGTTAGAGAGAAGCTTCTGAGGAGCATTGGTATCGAGAGGGTTGATGAGCTGTTCCGCGACATTCCTGAAAGCATAGTGCTCAGGAGGCCCCTCAACGTGGGTTTCGGGAGGCCTCTCAGCGAGCCCGAGGTTGCCAGGCTGGTCGACAGACTGCTTTCCAAGAACAGGGTTTTCCGTGATCCCCCGCCCTTCATGGGGGGCGGTGTATGCGCCCACCATGTCCCGAGCCTTGTCGCCGAGATCGTGCGGAGGTCGGAGTTCTACACGGCCTATACGCCTTATCAGGCCGAGATATCGCAGGGCCTTCTCCAGGCCCTCTTCGAGTATCAGAGCCTCATGGCCGACCTGGTTGGGATGGACGTGGTCAACGCCAGCATGTATGATATGAGCACGGCGGTGGCCGAGGCCTTCCTGATGGCCGCCAGGGTTACTGGGCGGTCCAGGATCCTGGTGCCCGCCACGATGAACCCCCAGCACTACGGGGTGGCGAAGACCATCGTCGAGGCCAAGGGTATTAGGCTGGATAAGGTGGGCTACGACGGTGAGACCGGCATGATGGACCTTGACGACCTGGCCTCAAAGATGGGTAGCGACGTGGCGGCTGTGTACGTTGAGAACCCCGGGTACCTAGGGTTCTTCGAGGAGAACGTGGAGGCCGTAGCCGATGCCGCCCACGGTAAGGGTGCTCTCCTCATAGCTGGCTTTGAGCCCCTCAGCCTGGGTATAGTGAAGCCGCCGGGCGCCTACGGCGCCGACATAGCTGTGGCGGAGGGCCAGCCCCTCGGGCTGGGACTCAATTATGGCGGGCCCCTGCTGGGTGTATTTGCTGTGAGGTGGGATCGGAGACTTGTACGGCAGATGCCTGGCAGGCTGATAGGCTTAACGGAGAGTCGCGAGGGGGAGCGGGGCTTCGCCATGATCCTCCAAACCAGGGAGCAGCACATAAGGAGGGAGAGAGCCACCTCCAACATAACGACCAACGAGGCGCTGGCAGCCATAGCGGCGGCCGTCTACCTCTCCCTGCTGGGCAGGGCCGGGATAGTTAGGCTGGCCGAGACCATAGTGTTGAGGGCCAGGTACGCCGCCAAGAGGCTCTCCGAGATCCCGGGCGTCGAGGCCCCGGTATTCGGCTCCAAGCACTTCAAGGAGTTCGCAGTCCGCTTCCCCTGTAGCTACAGGGAGCTGCACAAGCACCTGCTGAAGAGTGGGGTGCTGGGGGGCCACTATCTCGGCACAGAGTTTCCCTGGCTGGGAGAGGCTGCCCTCTTCTGTGTCACGGAGGTTCACAGTAAGGGTGACATAGACATGCTGGTCGAGAAGGTGGCCGAGTACGTGGAGGGTGATGCCTGATGTGGAGGCAGGCCAGGTGGCATGAACCCCTAATCTACGAGCTAGGCGCCCCTGGAAGGATTGGATTCCTCGTGCCGGACGATGCAGAGATAGTAGAGGCTCTGGGTGGCGACAGGGATGCGATCCTGGAACACCTGGTCCCCGAGGCGCTGCGACGCTTGTCTCCCCCGCCACTCCCCGAGGTCTCGGAGGTGGAGGTGGCCCGCCACTACACGAGGCTCTCCCAGATGAGCTACGGCGTCGACAACGGCCCCGTTCCTCTAGGCTCGTGCACCATGAAGTACAACCCCAAGATCGCCGAGCAGCTAGCAGCGGATCCCAGGATAGCATGGCTCCACCCCCTCCAGGACGAGGAGACGGTGCAGGGGCTTCTCGAGATCCTCTACAAGCTGGAGAGGTGGCTAGCCGAGATCACGGGTATGGACAGGTGCAGTCTCCAGCCGCCGGCAGGTGCTTCAGGCGAGCTCACGGGAACTCTGATGATCAGGAAGTACCACCTGGACCGGGGCGAGGACCAGAGGGTCGAGATGCTTGTCCCCGACTCGGCCCACGGCACAAATCCGGCCAGCGCCGCCATGGCCGGTTTTAGAGTTGTGAGGATACCCACCGATGAGGGCGGCGAGGTGGACATAGAGGCGCTGTACACAGCCCTCTCGGACCAGACAGCCGGAATGATGCTAACCAACCCCAATACCCTGGGGGTCTTCGAAAGCAGGATCTTGGAGATATCCAGGCTGGTGCACGAGGCGGGCGGAATAATGTACTACGACGGCGCCAACCTAAACGGGATACTGGGCATTGCCAGGCCGGGCGACATGGGGTTCGACATAGTCCATATAAACATCCATAAAACCTTCGCGGCGCCCCACGGCGGGGGAGGCCCCGGTGCCGGGCCCGTATGCGCTAAAGGCGAGATGGTGGACTATCTGCCTCGCCCCCTCCTCGAGTACGACGGCGAGAAGTACTACTGGGACCATAGCTGCGACAAGTGTATAGGCAGGGTGAGGGCCTTCCACGGCAACATAGTGCCTCTGGTCAAGGCCTTCATATACATAGCCAGCCTCGGCCCTCAGGGGCTTCGCGAGGTGGCTGAGCAAGCGGTGTTGAACACCAACTACTTCATTAGCCTCATGAAGGGCGCCAAGGGCTATATGCTGCCTTACGACCCCTCCAAGCCTAGGAAACACGAGGTAGTCTACAGCGCAAAGCCCCTTGCACAGGAGAAGGGTGTAACGGCGGAGGACGTGGCCAAAAACCTGCTGGACGCGGGCCTTTACGCGCCCACCATATACTTCCCCCTGATAGTGGAGGAGGCTCTCATGGTCGAGTTCACCGACACAGAGACCGCAGAGAACGTAGAAAGATACGCTGAAACCCTAAGGAGGATAGCGGCGATGGAGCCGGAGGAGGCCAGGAAGGCTCCACGTAACACTAGTATTGGGAGGCTCGACATGGTCAAGGCCAACCACCCTGCATCCGTGACGCCGAGCTACAGGATCTACAGGAGGAGGCTGAAGGGGGAGAAGCTAAGGCTCTAGCGGTGATCCGCCGTGTACTGCATCCTCTCCCCAGGCTCCGGGAGAGCCGTGGTGGAGCCAGCCGACTTCGTGAGGGACTATAGGGCGCCCACCGACAGGTTCGTCCTGGTGTTCTCCAAGAAAACCCTGAGCACGGTTAAGAGGCTCATGGAAGGCGTCGAGAAGCTGAAGGCCCCGGTACCAGCCTTAAGCCTTTGGAGCGGGGTATATCGGGGCAGCAAGATAGGCATTGCCCACGTGTACTTCGGGGCACCG
This sequence comes from Pyrodictiaceae archaeon, assembly GCA_015520265.1. Lineage (GTDB taxonomy): Archaea > Thermoproteota > Thermoprotei_A > Sulfolobales > WAQK01 > WAQK01. The sequence continues at coordinate 6,001 of WAQK01000013.1, forward strand.
GCAACTGCTATGGCCCTGGAGACCCTCGCTGCCTCAGGCGTCGAGAGCTTCGTCGTGCTGGGCTTCTGCGGCTCCCTCAACCCGAGACTAAGGCTTTGTGATGTGTTGATACCTACCTGGGCGGTGAGGGGTGAGGGTACCAGCCACTACTACACGCCGCTGCGTGAAACGGCGAAACCTGACCCGGACCTCACCAGCGGCCTATACGAGGCACTTAGACGCGTCAAGGGTGGGAGGAAGTTCAGGGTCCTGAGGGGCGGCGTGTGGAGCACTGATGCATTCTTCCGTGAAACCAGGGACAAGGTCGAGGCGCTGAGCAGGAGGGGCGTTCTGGGCGTCGACATGGAGGCATCGGCATTGATGGTGATCTCGAGGTTTAGGGGCACTAGGCTGGCTCTGGCTCTCCTGGTTTCCGACCTACTATACACCTCGGAGTGGCGGACCATATTTGACGATAAGAAGCTGTTGAGGAGGGCGTGGAGTGTGGAGAGACTCATGGCCCGCGCCGCTCTGGAGCTCCTATCAACCCTTTGAGGGAAACGCTTTATCTCCAAGGACACACATTATTTACCGGCCGATGACGTGAGTCATGCCATCTGACAGGGGCGTGAAGTAGACTCCCCTGGGGTAGCCGAGGCCGTTGGAAGGGGTGCTGGTGGATGGGCCCCATAAGGGCTGTTCTCCTGGACATGGGCGGGACGTTGTACTACGAGGCCTGGGACTTCGAGCAGACCCTGGCCAGGCTTCTGGCCGAGGCAGGGCTCAGCCTCGAGGAGGTGCCGACGCCAGGCGAGATCTATAGGAGCCTCGGGCTCAGGGGCCACGGCGCCGGCGAGGCGAGCCTGGAGGCGGCCGCGGCCCTTTACTTGGCCCTGGCCGGGGAGAGGCCCACGCCGGCGAGGGTTGAGGAGATTCACGGCCTCCTGGTGGAGCATGTGGCTTCCAGCCTTAAACCCTACAAGTGGACCCGCCGGGTCCTGGAGGAGTTAGCCGAGGAGGGGTACAGGCTGGCGGTAGTGTCCAATGCCTCGACCCACAGGGCGGTGGTGAGGGCCCTGGAGAGGGAGGGGCTCCTCGACTTCTTCGACGCCGTCGTGACCAGCAGGCTTGTGGGTGTGAGGAAGCCGGACCACAGGATCTTCCACTTCGCCCTCCACCTGGTAGGGGCCCGGCCGGGCGAGGCTGTGCATGTGGGCGACAGCCCATATGAGGACGTTTTCGGGGCCAAGAACGCGGGGCTCAGGGCGGTACAGGTTTTGAGGAGGAACTCGGTTCCCAGCAGGCTGGCTGACCTGGTTTTGAGGAGTGTGGAGAGGCTCCCAGAGGCCCTGAGGGCCCTGGGAGGGCCGGGGAGCCGGGAGGTCTAGGCCAGCGTGCCGTACTTCTCGTTCCACTTTTCGTAGGCCTTAACCATTTCGGGGGTTATGCTTGGCCTTCTAAGCCTGATTATATCGACGAAGTCGTCCATGGTTAGGGGCCTGGGCTCCCCCTTGGCGTAGAGCCCCTTGGTCTCAATGAACTCCTCCACCACCTTGTGGTGCGCAGCTACGACTATGTCCCTTATGTCGCTGGAGCTGTAGCCCTCTGTGAGCCTGGCTAACTCGTCGAAGTCCACCGCCCCGTCGAGGGCGAGCCTCTTGGTGTAGTGTTTGAATAGGAGTTTCCTGACCTCGAAGTCAGGAGGAGGTATGTACACTCTTATCTGGAATCTTCTCAGGAAGCCTATGTCCAGCTTCCATGGCTTGTTGGTAGCCGCTATGACGAAGATCCTCCTCTTGGCGCCCTTCTCCAGGATCCCGTCCATCTCCTTGAGGAACTGGTTCCTCGCCCTGGCCTCGCCGCCCACCTCGGAGTCGTGTATTCCGAGGAGGTCGTCTACCTCGTCTATGAATATGATAACGGGCCTCCCCTGGACCTCGAGTTCCCTGGCCTTCCTGAAGATCCGGGCGACCCTCTTCTCGGCCTCGCCCAGCCACTTGGACATGATCTCGGGTGCGTCCACGTTGAAGAATGCCGCGTCTATCTCGTTGGAGAGGGCCGCTCCAAGCATGGTTTTTCCGCAGCCTGGGGGGCCGAAGAGCAGGATCCCCCTATACCACCCCTCCACGAAGAGGTCGGGCCTTAGGGCTGGGTAGATCACGGCCCGCTTCAGTATCCTCTTGGCGTGCTCCAGGTCGGCCACGTCCTTAAAGGTTATGCGGGGCTTCTCGTCCACCAACTCCTCCAGGTCGAAGTCGTCTTCAGGCTCGCCTCCAGGCGACGCAGGCTCCTTCAGGCTTTCCAAGTAATTGATCCTGTTCTGGTACTCCTGGAGTTGCTTTAGGTAGAGGTGCCTAAACGGGTTGTCCGGGTAGAGCTGAATGATCTTTCCCATGACTTCGGCGGCCCGTTTATAGTATTCTATCGCCGTCTCCCTGTCACCGCTCTTCTCCGCCTCCACCGCCATGTGGGCATACCTGCTGGCCAGCTTCTCCAGATGTGGAAGCGCCATGCCGTCTCCACCCTCCACCGATACTGTAGGCTACCCTCCTCAACCCACTGCCCGGCCGAACACGGCGATATGCTGTAAAAAGTGGTGTGTTAGCCGAACTTTATCTTGCCTTTCCTCTTCAGGGACTCGAGAGCCTTTACCACCTCTTCCCGAGAAACACCTAGGGACCTGGCACACTGGGCCACGTCGAGGAAACCGTTGTTCTCCCTTATGTAGCGCAGAACCTTCTCCTCGATGTTGGCAGTACTCCTCCTCGGGGGCGCCTTGGGCGCGGGGCCCATTGCTGGGATCTTTATGGTGCTGTTCTCGGCCAGCTTCTCTAGCTGCACCGGTAGCTTGGGGAACCTCTCCTCTATCTTGAGCTCAGCCACGCTCTTGGCTTCCTCCAGTATCTTAATGGTGTCCTCGTTGAGGGTGCCTAGGCTGACGGTGTGCTCGCTCATGGTGCCCGCCTCCAGTATTATCTCGTTCATGGCCCTGCTGACCTCCTCGAGCCCGTAGGCCACCTCGGGCACTATGCCGGCAACCCACTGCTTCATGCCCTGGAGCAGGCTGGCAAGGGGCGCCAGGGTCGCGCCTACCTCGCCCAGCTCCTGGACGGTCTCGAGCCTTAGGGCTATCTTCTCGAGGGCCAGCCTAATGGTGGCCACGGTCTTGGCTATCTTCCTGACCTCGGCCACCTCTCCCGCATATATGGCGGCGCGGGCCATGTCCTTCGATATGTAGGCTTTAACAGTCTTGTCGAAGAGGTCTCTGCTCCTCTCCTCGAGCCTGTAGAGCAGGGTGTCGAGCTTTCTCTGCTGCTCGTCCAGAAGGATCGCGATCTCGGTGAGCTTCTTCTTCAGGGGGGTCTTCTGCCTAAATATGCCTGACAGTATATCGGTGATCCTGTCCAGGATCCCCCCGCTCTCACCTCCCCATCTACCCCATGACTCCGCGGCGGACAATACTGGTCACCTCCTAAGCGTGGTGAAAGAGGGCTGAGGCTAGCCCTCCAGCACCTGCACGATCACCGGCGGCTCCTCGGCCGCAGGCGGCTCCACTGCAGGCTCGGGTGCCTCCTCCTTCTCCTCTGCCTTGAGCTGGACGGGCTCCTCCTCAAGCTTAATTATCTTCTCCAGCATCTTCTTGGCGTCGTTCTTCTCGTCCAGATTCTTGTCGCGGGCACTCCTCAGGGTCTCGGCTGCAAGCTTGTACGCCTTCTCGCTCATCTCCCCGGCAATGTAGCTCATCTTTACGGCGGTGAGCGCCTTCTCTATGTGAATAGTCTCGTCCTCCAGCTCTCCTATCCTCTTCCTGAGCAGCGCTTTGACCTCCTGGCTCTTGCTCTTAAGCTTGGACATGGTGTGCTCCAGCTTCTTCTTGAATTCCTCGTAGGCATACCTAGGTATCTCGTTCCTAGAGTAGAGGTCCTCCAGCGCCTTGGCCCTCTTCTTGGCCCTCTCTATCTGGCGGGCCAGGCTAAGGGCCTCGGTCTTCCACTCGGGCAGCACCACTATGCCGTCGGGGGTTATGTCGACCCTGGCGGCGGATATGGTTTCGAAGCCCAGGTCGCCCTTGGCAACCTCTATGGCGGTTACGGTTCCATCCACTTCGCTGTAAAACCCGACAAGCTTACCTATGGTTCTCCCGTAGGGGTCCCTTACGGTTTCACCCACATATTTTTCAATCGTATCAACCTGAATGGTCTTCATACCCATACACCTCCTCCCGGCTCCTGTAAAGAATGCTTATCAGCTGTTGGTGGGTATTTAAGGGTTCGTATCCATTGAGACAGGCCCCTCTCAGCGTTGTACACCCATGGTTATAAGGAGAAGGCAGGGTAACCCCGCCCAACAGTGGTCGAGGTTGGGGTTAAGCATAAGCGTGCTTGACGCGGTGAACAGGGCTCTCAGGGCCGAGGCTCCGCCGGGCAGGAGGGCCATACAGCTATACTACATATTGAAGCTTCTGGCCGCGAGCGCTGAGGCAAGGGCCCGCAGCCTGGAGGACGCGCTATGGGACCTGGCGGCAGAGTTCTACTCGTCGCAGGTGGCCGGAGAGCCCAGCAGGGAGCTCTTCAAGGAGATGGAGAGCCTAGCAGCCCAGCACAGAGCCTACCTTAAGGTGGGTCTAGCCTCGGAATGGGCTGCACTTCTCCTGGAGTCTCCGCCTGAGGCGTCGGAGCGCGGCTATAGGGTGCCGCTCTCCCTGCTGGTGGGCGTGTTGTCCAAGCTCCTCGAAGAGATCCCTGAGGAGGCTGCATCGCTGAGGCTGGAGGTTAGAGCCGTTCTTAGGCTGGTGTCCGAGCTGGAGCCGGGCTGGCTGGGCGAGACGGGAGGTTCTGAGCTAAGCGTTTTCGGCGAGGTTCTGGAGAAGGCTGAGAGGCTGGCCCGGAGGAGGGCGCCTCCCGTAATGGTTCTGGGTCAGAAGCCTGGCTCAACTCATCCCGGGGGTGGTCGTCGCTTTTAACCCTCATCACACCTAGGTTCTCCCAAATACCCTAGCCCTTAAAACACTACCTTACCCCTAAGCCTATCCCTCGGTGGTGGAGAATGGGGTTAGAGGCAGTAAGCACGGTGCTGGGCTGGTTTAGCCAGGCGTTCTCCTGGTCTGGGCTCAGCGGCCTCTCGCTGGCGCTGGTGGCTCTGGGATTCGCTATACTCTTCGTGGTGGCGGTGGGTGCAGCGGCCTTCCTGCTGGTAAGGATGGTGAAGAACATAGTCAACATGACCGTGGGCCAGTTCATAATGTTCATGGTGGCCGCCGCCTTCCTCATGATAATCGTAGGGGCCGTGCTGCCCTCCTAGAGTTGCCAGCGTTTTCGGGGATTCCCTGATAAAAACACTCTCCGGTTTTTCAAGACACCCTTCCCGGGAACACTTCTTCCCCAGGGTACCTTGCCTCGCCTGCTAGCTCATCCTCTATCTCTAGGAGCCTATTGTACTTGGCGGTCCTCTCACCCCTAGCCGGGGCCCCAGTCTTTATGAGCCCCGAGTTGGTGGCCACGGCTATGTCCGCTATGCTGGTGTCCTCGGTCTCGCCGCTCCTATGGCTTATTATGGCCCTCATCGAGCTGCGGTGGGCCTCCTCCACGACCCTCAGAGCGTCGCTGAGGGTGCCCACCTGGTTGACCTTGACCAGGACAGCGTTGCTGGCCCCCAGCTCGATCCCTCGACGCAGCCTTTCAGGATTCGTCACGTAGAGGTCGTCGCCCACCACTAGTATCCTTCTACCTAGCCTCTCCGTCAGCTCCTTGAAGGCCTCGTAGTCGTCCTCGTGGAAGGGGTCCTCGATGCTGACCACGGGGTACTGGTCGACCAGACCAACATAGTAGTCGAGGAGCTCGTACTTAGTGTATTCTTCTCCAGCAACCCTATAGACACCCCGATCCCCGTCGTAAAGCTGGGATGCAGCCACATCGAGCGCGAAGACCAGGTCCGAGCCGGGCTCATAGCCAGTCCTCCTGACCGCCTCGACCAGCGTGCCGAGAGCCTCTTCCGGCCTCCTCATCGGCGGCGCGAATCCTCCCTCGTCGCCCACGTTGACGGCCAGGGCCCCGTACTTTTCCTTTAGGAGATCCTTGAGGGACCAGTAGACCTCCACAGCCATTCTGAGGGCCTCCCTGAAGCTGTCTGCCCCTACAGGGGCCACCATGAACTCCTGGAAGTCCAGCTCGTTGCCGGCGTGGACGCCGCCGTTGATTATGTTCATGAGGGGCACTGGGAGGGTCCTGGCCGAGGGTCCGCCCAGGTACCTGTACAGCTCCATCCCCGCAGTGGATGCAGCTGCCTTGGCGACGGCCAGCGACACGGCGACGATGGCGTTGCCTCCCAGCCTGGCCAGGTTGGGTGTTCCGTCCAGCTTCCTCATGGTCGCGTCTATGAGCACCTGCCTCCTCGAATCCATGCCTACCAGCCTCGGCGCAATCTCGCTGTTTATGTTGGTTATCGCCTTGTTCACGCCAAGCCCTCTGAACCTGGCGGGATCCCTGTCTCTGAGCTCCCAAGCCTCGTATTTGCCTCGAGAGGCTCCTGAGGGGGCCAGCGCGGTGCCCAGGCCTCCCCTGGTCCTTACACTCGCCTTAACGGTGGGCCTCCCCCTGGAATCTATGGCCATCATTCCCCTGACCGACTCAATGGTGAAGGGGTTATCCAAGACGTGCACCAAACTGATAGACGCATCTATGGGATAACAGGTTTTTGCAGGCCCTCAGCGCGGTACGCTAGATTTATCACCACTAACACTATATGCTGTAGTGAGGCGCCGAAGGGTTGAGGATCCTCATAGTGGGCGCAGGCCACGTGGGCTCCACGCTGGCCAAGCTGCTCTCAGTGAAGGGAAACGACGTCATCGTGGTGGACCGGGACGCGGAGAAGGCTATGAGGATCGCCGACGAAGCCGACGTTCTGGCCCTCGCCAGGGACGCGACGGACCCCGAGCTCTACGAGGAGATAAACCTCTCCACCTTCGATGTTGTTGTGGCGGTCACCGATAGAGACGAGATAAACCTGTTCGTCTCCACGGTCTCCAAGGAGTACGGCGTCCCTAGGGTCGTGGCGCGCGTCAAGAACCCGAGCATAGCCAGGCTGCTGGAGAGGGTTGGGGTGGAGTACGCCCTGACAGAGCCGTACATCATGGCCAAGATCATCGAGTCCGTAATCGAGGGCAAGTACCACGCCGTGGAGCTGGCACCCATATTTACGGGCAACTACGTGATAGCCTCCATAACCCTAACGGAAAGCGACTCAAGCGTAGGGAAGAGGCTCAGCGAGATAAGCCTCCCCGGCGATGGGGTGAAGCTGCTGACCGTGTTTGATGAGGAAGGTTTTAAGGACCCAGAAGAGATAGGCGAGCTTAGGCCTGGCATGCAGATAATAGCCCTCGTGAGGAGGGACCTGGTCGAGAAGTTCGTGGAGGTGTTCAGGTAGCCTTGGTAGACGTGTTGGGCGAGCTCTACAATTTCTTCCAGCAGCTATGGTCTAAGAGGGTTTTCGAGGCCACGCTAGACAGCATATTCATGCTCGTCATAGTTTTCCTCCTGGTCAAGACGGTCCACTACATCAACAGGAGGATGGCCGAGAGGAACATTCTGACCCAGAGCATAGCAGATAGGGTCAACAAGATAATGTCTCTTATACTCTACAGTTTCGCCATCCTCATGATAGTCTACTTCTACGTTAGGGTCGCCGAGATCCTCTACGTCTTCGTCCTGGTAGCCATAATAGTGGCCATATACGCCTGGGACGCCATGGCCAACCTCCTCAGTTACTACGCCATAACGTTCTCCAGGATGCTCAACGTGGGCGACACAGTGGTTTTCGAGGGCCACATAGGCAAGATAAGGGAGGTCAACAAGCTGAGCACCGTGATCAAGACGCTGGACGGTGACACACTGGTGGTGCCCAACAGGCTCCTCCTGTCCAGGGTGTACGCGAAGCGGAGCGACACCAGCAGCGCCAGTATAGTGCTGAGGCTCAAGAACCTGGACGATGTGGAGAAGCTGGACGAGTTCGAGAAGAGGATCAGGGAGATCATCCTGATCAAGTTCAAGCATGGCATAAGGACCATAGAGCCCGACATACACCTGGCATCAATAAGGAACGGAGTCGCCGAGTATGTGATCGGGATCTCCATGGTGGGCTACGAGCCTAAACCGCAGCACCTGGCCAGCCTGGCCAAGCTCCTTGCCAAGGAGCTCAGGGACCATGAGCTGGAGATAGAGATACCCTACACCAAGAGCCTCATCGACAGAAGGCAAGGCTGAGATATGGATAACAGTTAAAATGACCAGGGTCACCCTAGCTTTAGGCCCGGACCGGTGATCGTTATGCCCAGGAAGCCTAAGAGAGACCCCCACGAGTGCCCGGCCTGCGGGACGAGGGCGGAGAAGCCGTTGAAGACATGGCAGCTAGTCTCTCCTATACCTGACGCCAAGGGGAGGATAACCATAACGGTGATGGGGTCTTTCGAGTGCCCCAACTGCGGCTACAGGTGGAGGGGCGTTGTAAGCAAGATAAAGGCTGGCGGAGGCGGGATAGAGGTCGAGAGCACCAAGGGCAGGAAGGTTCTAGGCGAACAGGAGGAGAAGGACAGGGCCTTCGTCATAGAGCTCGACCTCAGCGACATCGACGAGGAAGACGAGGACTGAGTTCCGGGGCCGGTGCGGAGGCATGGGCGAGGATAAGGGAAAAAACGTTTCTAGGCTCTCCGTTATCGTGGATGTTGCCCTATTTCTCCTCGTGATACTTCTAGCCGTCGGAGGCTCCACCATCCTCCACAGGCTCACCGGCTCCTCCACGCCCCTGGCCGTAGTGGAGGGCACCAGCATGCTGCCCCTCCTCAGGGAGGGCGACATGGTGGTTATAGCAAGGAAGGCGCCACAGGAGATCCAGGTCAATGACATAGTTGTGTACAAGTCTGTGCAGACCGGCCGCCTGATAATCCACAGGGTTATAGGTGTCGAAAGAGTGGGAGACAGGTACTATTACAGGATCAAAGGGGACAACAACTGGAACGAGGACTTCCATGAGTACTATGAGAGGGTGGATGGGATCCTGAGGAAGGCGCCCGGCGTGCCCTATGAGAGGATCATAGGGGTCGTGGTGGAGGCGGGCGGCATGCACTTCAAGATACCATACGTGGGGTTCTTCTCCCTCCTCATCCACCGATAAGGTGGGAGGCCACCTCCCTGACCCACTTGCCTGCGTTCTTCATGGAGGCTATCCTCTTATAATAATCCCGCCCGGAGATCCCGCTTCTCCTGGCCCACTCCTTCCCTGCCTCCACGAGGATCTTGTAGGCCTCAGAGTGGTACCTGCAAAAGCCGTGCTGTTCCTCTACGCTCTCCCTGCCGCAGAGGGGGCACCTCTTCTCAGGTTTTAGCAGGCCCAAGCTCTTCGAGATATCGGTGCCCGCTTCGTGAAGCTTTTCCACGTAGTTGGAGAGCAGGTTCTCTAGGAGTCGGTGGGCCTTCGAGATTACCTCATCCCTCTTCATCGTGCCGCGCCTTATGCTGTCCATGTACTCCTCGAATCGCCGGGTAAGTTCCACACTGGTCAGGTCGGGGAAGTATTTCTTCAGAACCTCGGCAACGCTCAGGCCCAGGTCGGTGGCCTCTATCTTGCCTCCAGCCACCCTGAGGTATTCGCGTTTGAACAGCACCTCCGATATCCTGGCCCTGGTGGCCTCCGTGCCTATGTTGACGGCCTCCATCCATTTGACCAGGCTGGCCTTGGTGTAGGGTTGTGGGGGCTTGGTGTAGCTCCTGGACACAGAAACCCTGGTTATCTTGAGCCTGTCGCCCGGCCTGAGGGGAGGCAGTAATGCCTCCTTCCTGGAGACGAAAGGATAGTAGCGTGTCCACCCCCTCTCCAGCACGTGGAGGCCGGTGAGCTTAAACCTGGCGCCTCCCGCTGTTAGGATTGCCTCGCTACGCTCGTATTTGTGGGGTGGTGCGAAGGCTGCGAGAAACCTTCTCACTATGAGATCATATATTTTCCACTCGTCCGCGTTCAGCCTGTAGGGCCTCCTCCCCGTGGGGTAGATGGCCGGATGGGCAGGGTCGTCCTTCCTCCCCTGCCTGGGCTTCAAGGTTCCTCCAGTTTCTAGGAGCAGGCTCTTAACCAGGGCTCCATAGCCCTCTATTTGGCCTAGGGACTCCATTATCCTCTTGTAGTTCAGGGTGGGCGGAAGCTTCTGGCTGTTGGTCCTAGGATAACTTATCAGGGCGTTCAGGTAGAGCTGCTCGGCTATCTGCTGGGTCCTCATGGGGCTGAACCCGTAGATCCTGCTGGCCTCGGACTGGAGGTCGCCGAGGTTGAAGGGCGGGGGAGGCTGCTCGGAGACCACCCTCTTATCCACTTTGACGACCTCGGCGTAGCCGGCGCGCCTGATCTCGGCGGCCAGCCTCCTGGCCTCGGCCTCCGTCTCGTAGGGTCCTCCGAGTGCTTCGAGCAGATACTCCTCGCCATTTATCTCCACGTAGACGCGGACTCCATAGAGGGGTAGGGGGACGAAGAGCCTCCTGGACATGTCCCTATTGACGGCCTCTATGAGTGTCGGGGACTGGACGCGGCCGGCGCTGAGGATGACGCGTCTCCCCGTAACCTTGCGGACGGCGTCCATGAGGGCTCGGCTCACATTTATGCCCCAGAGCCAGTCGAGTTCGTGGCGGCACATGCCAGCCTCTACCATCTCGACGTCGAGGCTCCTCAGGTTCCTGAAGGCCTGCCTCAGCTCCTCCTCTGTGAGGCTGGAGAACTTCATCCTCCTGGCCCTGGATGGGTCTCCGAACTCCTTGATTATCATGTAGCCTATGAGGGAGCCCTCTATATCGTAGTCGCAGGCGTTGATATATTCGAGGGCGCCTCGGAAAAGCTTCTTCAGCGCGTAGTAGAACTTCTTGGTGTACTCGGCACCCCTTTCAGCCTCGAATATGGGTACCCACCTGTAGCTGAAGACGGGGAACCCCCTCTCATCTGTCTTGAGGCCGAAGAGGTGGCCTGCCGCCGGAGCCACTATGTAGAGGCTGCCGTCCATCCGGAAGACCCAGTAGGGGACTTTGTAGATCTCGCATCTCCTAGCGGCCCCTCCGGAGAGGGCCCGGGCTATCCTGTACGCGGCCTTGGGCTTCTCAGCGACGATGATCCGGTACCCTGACGCAGTGCAAGGCCCTGGACCCGCAGGCAAGCTGCAACACCCTTAGGATGCGCCCAGAGGCACCGGTATGGTCAGTATAAGGAGCGCCAGGTACAGGGTTACGGCGATCCACGACTTGGCGGTGGGCCTGGAGAATGTGTTCATGGCGCCCACGTGACGGCCCCCGCTCAGTGCGAAGAGTATCCAGGCTATCACGGCGAAGAAGCCTAGGACCGGTATCAGCGGCGTGGCCAGGAACATTGCCAGCACCGTCGCTATCCCTATCATCCTGTGGGTCTCCATGCTGGACACCGACCTGACCACATGGCCGCCGTCCAGCTGGCCTATGGGTAGCAGGTTCAGGAAGGTTACGAGGAGGGTTATGAAGCCAGCGAAGGCTAGGGGATGCATTATCATCACCTTCTCCCCGCCGGGCCCCATGGCGCTGGAGGCCAGGACGAAGGCCAACGGCGCGAACCCCCAGGTAGAGGCTTCGCCTTTCTCTATCATAGCCTTAGCCACATCCACGTCTATCCACTGGGATAAATGAATACCAATAACGGTTGTCGCCATCCCGGCTATGAAGCCTGTCAGCGGCCCTGCCAGTCCCAGCATCGCGAGTTCATCCACGGCTGCCGGTAGACTCCTCATGTTTATTACTGCGCCGAAGGTCCCTATGAACCCCAGCCTGTATGGTGGGGCTGGAAGGAAGTAAGGCAGGCTTACGGGCACCCCCATCCTCCTGGCCGTGGTCCAGTGCCCCATCTCGTGGAGCAGGAGGGAACCCATAAAGAATACCGTGAACAGCACGGCGTCCTTGAGGATCGCCGAGGTATACGCGGTGGAGGCGCCCAGCTCCTGGAGGAACGAGTGGAACCCCACGGACAGGTCGTAACCCGTGATGAGGACCGTTATGAGGGTGACTATGGAGAGCACTAAGGGTGTAAGTTTCCTATAGCCCTTCTTGAGGGGCAGGAATCTGAGGGATATGAGGCCGTTGTCGTTGAGGAGTAGCGTTGCGTAGCCCTCCTCGAGGGCCTCCTTGTACACCTCCTTGAAGGCCTCGTCCAGCCTGCCGGGCTCTAGGGGCTCGACTACAAAGTAGTAGCCAGGGCCTTCCTCCCTGTAGCCGTGGATCCTGAAATGCCCCGAGACTAGCTGGAACAGTCTATCCGGGATCATCAACTAACCTCCTTACCGGATCCAAGAAGCCACTTCAAGGGTATTATTTGATACTCTCCGCCGGGCTTGACCCTTCTAAGAGTTATGGGGAGGATGCCGAGCTTCAGCTCCTCCTCCGCTATGATCACGGGGTCCTTGGAGGGGAGCGTATCGACGTCGAGAAGCGGTGGGGCGCCCATGGATATCTGGAGCGCCCTTGTCCCGATGATCCTTGCCCTTTCGAAGCGTGTGAGGCGGGGCGGCCCGATCCTTATCTCGAATTTAGAACCACCTGTCAAGACCGGTGATCACCCAACTCGTTCTTGAGTCCGGGTTAAGGTCATGGTGATGGTCTATAAACCTTACCTAGATGTTTGGTTGGGAAAAAACCGTGTGTCGGGCTTAGAACTCGCCGAAGCCGCCGGTCTTACCCTTCTCCTCTTCCTTCTTCTCCTTCTTCAGCGGGGAGGCGGCGATCACGTCGTCGATCTTCAGGATCGTTGTCGCCGCCTCGGTGGCGCTCTTAATGACCTGCTTCTTCACTATGGCGGGCTCCACGACGTTGATAGTAGTCATGTCCTCCAGCACCTTGCCGCCCAGCACGTCGATACCTGCATGGATCTTGCCCTCGCTGTGGTGGTTCCTGAGCTGCATCAGGGCGTCCAGCGGGTCGAGCCCGGCGGTCTCGGCTAGGATCATGGGTATCTCCTCGAGGGCCTCGGCGAAAGCCTCGATGGCTAGCTGCTCCTTGCCGCCCACGCTGTGGGCGTACTCCCTCAGCTTGAGGGCCAGCTCCACCTCGGGGGCTCCGCCGCCGGCCAGGATCTTGGGCTCCCTCATCACGTTCCTGAGCACGTGGAGGGCGTCGTTGATGCTTCTCTCAGCCTCATCGAGCACCATGTCGTTGGCGCCCCTCAGGAGTATAGTCACGGCCTTGGGGTTCTTGCAGCCCTCTATGAACACCATCTTGTCGTTGCCGACCTTCCTCTCCTCGACTAGCTCGGCGTAGCCGAGGTCGTCGGGGGTAAGATCCCTTATGCTGCTCACGATCCTGGCGCCGGTGGCGCGCTCGAGCTTCTCCATGTCGCTCCTCTTCACCCTCCTCACTGCGAGGATGCCGTTCTTGGCGAGGAAGTGCTGCGCCACGTCGTCGATGCCCTTCTGACATATCACCACGTTAGCGCCGACAGCCTTGATCTTCTCCACCATTTCCTTGAGGAGCCGGGTCTCCTCCTCGAGGAACGCCCTTATCTGGTCGGGGCTGGTGATGTTGATCTTCGCGGTTATTTCGGGCTTTTCGACCTCTAGGGGTGCGTCGATGAGCGCGATCTTGGCGTTCTCCACCCTCCTAGGCATGCCGGGGTGCACGACCTCCTTGTCTAGGACTATGCCCTTGACGAGCTGTGTGTCGAGGAGGCTGCCTCCCTTCTTCTTCTCGATCTTCACGTTGTCCATCCTGAGCAGGTAGGTGCCGTCCTTCCTGGGCTCGGCCACGGTGAGGGCGGCGTCGACCACGATGTCGGTGAGCTTCTCCAGAGTCCTGCCGCTGCCTATGTATTTGCTGGTCACGCTGGTGGAGGCCAGCTTCTTCAACGTGTTCCTGTCGGAGGGATCCACCTTTATAGCTATCTCGTCGAGGATGTCGAGGGCTCTTCTGAAGGCCTTCTTGTAGCCCTCTATGATTATGGTGGGGTGGATGTTCTGGTCGAGAAGCGTCTCAGCCCTCTCGAGGAGGCTGCCGGCCAGAACCACCGCTGAGGTGGTGCCGTCGCCCACCTCGGCGTCCTGTGCCTTGGCCGTCTCCACGAGGAGCTTGGCGGCGGGGTGCTGGACCTCCATCTCCTTCACTATAGTGGCTCCGTCGTTAGTCACGGTGACGTCGCCGAAGCTGTCGACCAGCATCTTGTCGAGGCCCCTGGGGCCGAGGCTGGTCTTAAGCACCTCTGCCAGGACTCTCGCGGCTAGTATGTTGGTTCTGAGGGCGTCTCTGCCGTGGGTCCTCTGGGTGCCCTCCTTGAGTACTAGGACGGGGACACCGTACAGTGCCATGCCATTACACCTCCATACCTGTGCTAAAGAGCCGAGAGGCATATGAAGAACACTTCTATATATACTTTTTCCCGCATCCTCTGCGGCGCCCTCCTAACCCTTAATACCTCCCGGCAGAGCCAAAGGCTTGGGGAGGAGCCGTGGAGAATGTGGCTAGGATAGTGGAGACCTTCAACAAGCTGGTGGAGGAAAGGGGTCTGGGAAGCGCCAACAGGTACCTTCTCGCAGTGGTCGACAAGGTTCTCCACGAGGTGCTAGCCGGAACAGTGGGCGTCGAGGAGTGCTCCCAGCTGGCTGCAGGCCTCCGCGACGCCCTTATAGAGTATGCCGACACGGTTAACCCGTTCATAATGAGTCTGCTGGGAGCCATGGAGGAGGGCTTCGAGGAGGAGAGTGTGGAAGAGGTGCTGAACAAGGCCTGGCGTCTGTGGAGGAAGGGGAGGCTCGACAAGCTGGAGGTCTGAGCGAGGTGCAGCCAGCCAGCATAGCGTGCAGCTCGTGCAGATCGAGGCCAGCCTCCTACTACCGGGCCAGCTCAGGCGAGAGGCTGTGCAGGGCGTGCCTGGAGAGGAGCCTAGCCAGGATAGTCAAGGACACGCTGGCGAGGCTGGCGGGCCTAACCCCCAGAGACCACATAGTTGTGCCAGTAGACGCTGCCCTCAGGAACAGGACGCTGGCCATGCTCCGCCTCCTAGGCCTGGTGGAGAAGCAATATCCCTCGACTCTCTCAGTGGTTTTCCTCTATGAGCCCTCTCCTGGCGATTTGGAGCTGGCTAGGAGCCTTGACCCTAAGGGCTCAGGCCTCTACGTAGCGTCCATAGACCCGAGGCCCGGCAAGCCCAGGAGCCTCCTCGAGAGGCTCCGGCTACTGAGGGCCCTCGGAGGCGGCGCGGCGAGGAGGCTGGGCGCCAACGTGGTTGCCCTCCCCCTGCTGAGGGACGAGCTATCCAAGCTCATGCTGGCCGAGCTTCTGAAGGGCAGTGTGGAGGGCGTGCTGGAGCATAGGCCCAGCTTTCGCCGCGGCAACCTGAAGTACGTTTACCCCCTCTACAGGGTGTCGTCGGAAGACCTGGCCTTCTATACGCACATGCTGGGCCTGGAGCCCGGGGAGGTCTGCAGCGACGCGCTGGAGGCCGACGTGGGCGGCCTGCTTTTGCGCCTCTTCTCCGAGAGCAGGGAGCTCTCCTACTCTATGCCCAAGTCAGCAGAGTTTCTGAGAGAAGCTGCGGGGGGCGGGGAGAGCTGCTCCGTATGTGGGGCCGAAGGAGGTGCCCCCATATGCGGCGTCTGCTCTAGATTGGGCCTCGGGGAGGCTGTTAGAACCTTAAATGTACGTTCAGCCTCCTCAGAGAGTCCTTGATCCCCTGCCTTATCACGTAGATGTCCTTGGAGTAGTTCTGGAGGCAGCCCTCCTGGCTCCACACATTGCTCCCCCTATAGTATAGGAGGGCTGCAGGCACCCTCTCCACGCCCTCACTCTCAGCTATATCGGGAGACATGTCGACATTCACCCTGATATACACGGCTCTAGGGCCGAGCCTACCGGCGATGTCCTCCATTATCCTGGAGAAGTAGCGGCTCAGGGGATCGGAGTCCGAGTAGAACTCCACCAGCACCAGCTCCCCCTGCTCCACGATTCTTCTATACTCCTCCATGCTAATCACTAGTCTCAACTCCGACCCCTCAGACGCTCCCTTATCACCCGTTTCTCCTCCTCACTCAACCCTATAACGACCCCGGGCCTCTCGCGCGGTGCGAGCCTGAGGCTCCAAACACCGGTGGACGTCACGTAGACGACCCCGGTCTCCAGGGCCTCCTTCAGGCTCCTCTCATCAGCCGTCTCGGCGAAAACCTTGACCAGGTCCTCGAAACCCAGCTGCCTCCTGGCATTCTCCTCGCTCACCAGGTGCCCGCAGACGGTGCAGGTGAGGTCCGGGGCCACCGCCCTGAAGCCGCACCTAGGGCACTTTACGGGCGACGGCTTGCCGTATTTCTCCCATACGGTTATCAGCATGGGTATCAGATCCTCCCTGCCCAGCCTCCGGGCCTCCTCGTAGAGCCTGTCAACGGCGCCCGCGGCGACCCTGCCGCCGTAAGCCGCTATGAACTCCAGCTGATCCACTGTGAGCCTATCCCTATTCTCCAGGATGTAGGCGGCTATCATGCTGTAAACATTGGGTAGGTGCCTCTTCAGCCTCTTGATGAGGGCCTCTATGCTGGGCTTGGATGCTCCGAGAACCATGGAGACAGGCGGTTCCAGGGCCTCGGCCAGCTCCTCCTTGGATAAGCCCAGTATGTCGAGGCCCAGGGCCTGGACTATCTCGTCCTGCCCCTTCTCTATGAGGGCCTTAGCCGAAGGCGGCTTCCTCCGGGACCGCCTTTTGCCGCTAGCCTTCCTTGGCATGCCCTACGCGCCCACCCCTATAATATGGGTCCGGGTCATATATAGGGGGTTTGCCGCCGGGCTAAAAGTCGCGGCCCCCGTACCTGGGGTAGTACATCTTCTTGTTCTGCACGTAGGTGCTAACCAGGTAGCTGATCAGGATCTCCAGCTTCCTAGGGTGTCTCCTCCTCACATACCTGAGCTTCTCCTCCAGCACCCTGGGGGAGGGTCTGGTCTTAAACCAGTTGGACACTATGTTCTTGTATATGTGTTCGAGAACGTCCTCGTAGTCGTCGTCGAAATCGATGTTGTACCCGTGGTTCACGACCACCTTCTCGACCACGTCGCCCAGATACCTGTCCAGTATTTCGAGCTCCTCCTCGTCCACGGCTAGCACCGTCGCCTATTTGTTCCCGGGTGGATCGGGATTCCAGGGTAAATAACTTTTTATCATACCTGGAAGCATGCTGCGGATCGCCGGTATTAACGGCTCCATTAACCATTGTTTACCCCGGAGAGGGGCTGAGGGCTTTAAAAAGTATTACCTGGTTATTATTCGGGCTTCATGTGAGTTTCTCCTAAATCCCTGCTCGCCCGAATTCTAGCCCTGCATGTGTGGTGCTGACCCATGGTTCTAACGATCGTTGAAGAGAATGAAGCACTCGCTGGCCGCGTCGTCAAACGCGATGGCAGCGTTGAGGAGCTCAGCACGCTGAAGATAGAGTCCTCTATCCGGAAAGCGGTTGAGGGCCTCCGCATATCCGAGGAGGAGCTGGACGACGTGGTCTCCAGCGTTATCAGCGAGGTCAAGAAGAAGGCGTCGGAGGGCCCCATAAGCACAAGCACGATCGCCGATATCGTTGAGAGGAACATGATAGAGAAAATCATAGAGAACACGGAGTGGGAGGAGGCTGCCAAGAGGTACGCCATGGCCAGGATATACAACCACGTCTACGGGAAGGGTGGGTGGAGCGAGTTCAACTCCGTGGACCTGGAGCTTGCCTACAACTCCATCAAGGTTCTGGAGGCCAGGTACCTTCTCAAGGACCCCGAGACTCTGAGGTACCGTGAGACCCCGCTCCAGCTGTTCAGGAGAGTGGCCAGGCACCTGGCCAGCATAGAGCAGAACTATGGTAAACCCGAGGAGGAGGTCAGGAAGTGGGAGGAGGAGTTCTTCAGAATCCTGAGCGAGCGCCGCTTCATGCCCAACAGCCCCACCCTCATGAACGCCGGCACCAGGCTGGGCGTGCTCTCAGCTTGCTTCGTCATACCGGTTAGGGACGCCCTCTCCACGCCCGACGGCGAGGGGATAATGGACGCAGTCAGGGCTCAGGCCCTCATATTCCAGGCCGGCGGAGGCGTCGGGGCGGACTTCTCCGAGATAAGGCCCGAGGGCGATGTGGTCTCTAGCAGCGGGGGCAAGGCCAGCGGCCCCCTCAGCTTCATGAGGTTATTCGACGTGAACACCGAGGTGATCAAGCAGGGAGGCAAACGTAGAGGAGCCAACATGGGTATCCTCCACGTCTGGCACCCCGACATAGAGAAGTTCATCCGGGCCAAGAGCGGCGAGCTGAAGGACACCCACCTTCAGAACTTCAACATAAGCGTCGCGGTGTACGACGAGTTCATGGAGGCGGCAGAGAAGGGCGATGACTGGCCCCTCATCAACCCCAGGAAAACCGCCCTCAGGAAGGGCAAAGGCTACGACTCCAGGTACTACGCCATAGTCAGGGCCAGGCACAGCCTCCGCGAGAAATGGGTCCAGGAGGTCATAATCCGCGAACTCGAGGAGAGGGGAGGCTCCGTACCCCTCGACGAGTCCCTCATCATAACCCTCGACGAGGCCTTCACCATAGCTGAGAACGAAGACGCGGTAGTACGCCGCGTCGAGGCAGCCCACCTCCTGGACATGATAGTGGACAGCGCCTGGGACTCCGGCGACCCCGGAATGATATTCATCGACGAGATCAACCGCCGCCACCCCGTCTGGTACCTCGGGAAGGTTCAATCCACTAACCCTTGTGGAGAGCAGCCTTTACTTCCATGGGAGAGTTGTAATCTCGGAAGTATTAATCTTGAAAAGTATGTGGTTAGAACTTCTAATGGATATGGTGTTGACTGGGAGGGCCTGGCCAGGGATGTGAGGGTCGCGGTCAGGTTCCTCGACAATGTCATCGATGCCAACAAGCACCCGCTCCCCCAGATAACGGAGGCTAACCTAAGGACCAGGAAGGTGGGCCTTGGTGTCATGGGCTGGGCCAGGTTCCTGGTGAGGCTCGGCGTCAAGTACGACAGCCCCGAGGCGATACACCTGGCCTGGAGGGTGGCCGAGTGGATAGCCTACAACGCCTACCTGGCCTCTGTCGAGCTGGCCCGTGAGAAGGGCGCCTTCCCTGCCTGGAACTCGAAGCTCTACAGGTTCCTCTGGAAGACGCTCCGCTTCAAGTCACCGGAGGAGGTGCTCAGGGAGGCGGGCCTGCCGACGGAAGTGGGCGACGAGCATGTGGCCAAGCTGTTGGAGGAGGCTCCGAGACCCGACTGGAGGAGGGTCGAGGAGGCTGTTAGGAAGTACGGACTTAGGAACGCGGCCCTGCTCAGTATAGCGCCCACTGGGAGCATCAGCATCATAGCGGGCACGAGTTCCAGCATAGAGCCCCTCTTCGCCCTGGCCTTCATGAGGATGGTCTCCGTGGGCAGGTTCATTGAGGTGGACAAGCTGTTCCTAGAGTACCTCAAGCGCTACGAGCTCGACGACCCCGAGGTCATAAGAGAGATAGCCAAGACCGGCACCATAGCCCACATACCCTTCATGCCCAGGACCATCAAGAAGATCTTCCGCACAGCCCACGACATAGACCCGCCCTGGCACGTGGTCCACCAGGCCGTGTGGCAGCAGTGGATAGACGCCGCGGTGAGTAAGACCATCAACCTGAGGCACGACGAGCCCCCCGAGACTGTGAAGAGGGTCTACATGCTGGCGTGGAGGCTGGGCTGCAAGGGGATAACCATCTACAGGGACAAGAGCAAGTCGAGGCAAGTGATATACTTTGGCATCAAGAAGGAGAAGGAGAGGGCGAAGAAGCTGGAGGAGCAGGGCGTGCAGGCCCAGCAGGCCCAGGGAGCCGAGCCCAAGAGGGTGATGAGCGCGGCCGAGCACGGCGTGACCCCGCTCCAGACAACCCCGTTGGAGCCTCCCAGGACTGGCGGGGGCGGGGAGGGCAATGTGCTAAAGCTGCAGCCGAAGAAAAAGTTCAGAATAGCTAAGGAGGACTATGTGACTGTAGCGGAGAACTTTGCTGGGGGTTGCCCAACCTGCGACGTCTAGTGTGGCAAAACAAGTGTTTTAACCAGAACCGGTTAACGGAGAGGCGGCGCCCTACATCCTCATGGCGCCGCCGAAACTCTCAACACCAGTCTTCTTCTCTTTGACTATCTCCCTTATTCTCCTAACGAAGTCCTCCTCGTAGGGGACGCCCACGAAGGCCAGCATGCCGTTTATAGCTATGGCGGGCACACTCATGACGCTGTACTTGTCAGCTATGTCGGGGTTCTCATAGGCCTCTACGGTTTCGGAGAGGAAGTTCCTCTTGCCAGCCTTCCAGGCCTCGTAGGCGAACATGTTGGCCAGCAGCGCCGCGTAGGGGCAGTAGGGGCACTGGGGCGTCACGATGGTCTCGACGTGGACTGGCTTGTCCAGCTCCTCTGCCAGGAACCTTTTGGTCGACTCGTCCAGCCCTGAGTCGCCGGTGGAGATCCTAATGATAGTCTCTACGAGGCCCCTAACCTCCTCGCCAGCCGGTATACCAGTGTACTTAATCATGCCGTCGATCATGGTGACTGCCGGCACCCTCTCGACGCCGTGCTTCTCGAAGAACTCGTCACCGTCCTCCCGCCTGTGGATGTGGACGCGGATAAGCTTCCCGCCGCCCTTCTCGGGGCTCTCGGCGGCTATGTTCTCTATGAGCTTCACTGTGGCGTCGCAGTACTCGCAGGCGTCTGCGACGAACACGTGTATGTCGACAGGATTGACCATGTCGGCGAGGGCTTCCCTGAGGGCCTCGCGGGTCTCCTGGTCGAAGTCTACACCCAGGTAAGCCACGGAAATCACCGGAAACCACACCGGGATTTAAGGTTTATATACTTTCACCAGTGTCAATATAAACAGTGATAAAGTCATGGCCCCGTTAGGCGGAGTATTCACAGTTCCCTGCGAGGTTACGGTGAAGAAGATACTGCCAGCGCTCAGGGCAGCCATAGCTATAACGCTTGTTAAAAACTATGATGTCACCCCCTACCGGGCTGCGAAGTTGCTAGGCCTAACGCCCGCCGCGGTTTCCAACTACCTCTCGGGAAGGAGGGGCCGTGAGTATCTGGACCTCCTACTCACGAACCCTAAGACGTCGTCAATGATCAAGGAGATAGCAGAGGAGCTCCTCAGGAACCAGAAGATAGACAAGGTCTCCATACAGCTCATGGCGTGCAACGTTTGCCGCGTGGCCCGCGAAGTTCTGGGCGCTTAGGCCTCTGCCTCCTCCCCGGCAGGGCTCAGCGTTACTATGAAGGTCTCCAGCTCCTCGTCCCAGTATTTGTAGCTGAACTCGATCACAGCGTAAGCGGCTGACTCGTTGAAGTAAGGCGCGCCCATCCTGCTGAAGAGCGTCAGTACCCGGCCCCCGTGGTTGAACTTGTACCCCCTGGGGGCTGGCTCGTGCCCCCTGATCACCGCCTTTATGCCGAACTTTCTCTCCACAACATCCATTACTTTGGGGCCGAAAAGCCTCCCCGCGCCCCGGGGCGAGGGCGCCCAGAGGTCCACGTCCTCTGCAGGGTCGTTCCACAGGATCTCTTCGAGGAACCAGGATGGGGGAGCCACGTTGCCCGCATACAGGTACTCCTGGAGCGTAGGTGAGGTCTCAAGGTTCCTTGTGGGTAGTCCCCCGTGGATCAGGAGTGCGTTGTTCACAACCATGGCTGCATAGGGTAGCTCCTGGAAGGTCTTGAACCACTCAGAGTACACGGCCTTCCCAGCCTCGCCGTATACGCGGTAGAGCATGTAGGGGAAATCGTGGGGCATCGGCGTTAGGCCGGGAGGGGGCTCGTGGTTGCCCCTCAGGGTCACCACTTTGCCGGGGAAGGAGAGCTTCAGGATCGACGCTAGGGCCAGGGTTTCCAGCTGCTGCGGACCCCTGTCTATATAGTCGCCCAGGAAGACGAGGTAGAAGTCCTTCTTCCTCTCCAGCCTCTCAAGGACCTTCTCACCCTCCAGCATCTCCACCAGGGTTTCCAGGTCTCCGTGAATGTCCCCCACAACCATGACTGTCGCCGTGGCTGGCAGGATGTATACCCTGCCCTCCACCCTCATGTATCCTGCACGGTTGGAGTCCCTCTCATCCATGTAGGCTTCACGCAGCTTGACGGCCAGCTCTGTGAACCTGGAGGCCGAGGATACAACCTCCTTAACCTTGTCCAACAACGCTAACCGCCTGGGCTCCTTCTTAATCCAATAAATGGGCTCCGACGTACTTTAAGACTAACGATCTCCAAACCTGGCCCCAAGCTGAACGTTAGGAGATCGTGCTCCGGGTACAGCACCTCGCCCTCCGAGAGGGAGGCGTCCCAGAGGGATGCCTCCAGGATCCTGCCGGCAACCCTGAGCTCCACGCTTCCAGCCTCCCCGAGGCCAAGGAGGGCCAGATGAACCCTGTCCCCGTCGATCACCGCGTCGTAGACCGTGAACCTCTCAGGCGCGAGGCTCCAGACCTGGAGGCCCGGCCTAGGCCCCTCCGAAACCCTGGCCGGAGGCCACCTCAGAGACCTGGAGGCAGCGGCGACGCCCGCCGCCCCACGGCTAGGGGTCCGGCTAAGGCCGAGCCACACCCACCGGCCCCTCGCGGCCACATCCATAACACCCGGCCTGGCCCTCACCTCGACCCCGCCGTCCGAGGCGACACAGACAGCGTAGCTGCCCTCAAGGCACACCCACCACGACTGGAGATCCAGGGCCTCGCCGCGGGCCGAGACCTCGGCGAAGGGCTGGACCCAGAAGTACTCCCCGCCGTACATGCCGTGCCTAACCGTTACCAGTTCAACGCCCTCCACGTAGACCCCTGAGGGTGTTAGGAAGGCGTTCCCACCTCCCGCCTCGGCCCTCCCAACGCCCCTCGCCTCGTAGAGGCCGCCTACCCCGGCCTCCAGCGATGCCCAAGCAGCCCCCCTCGACATAGTAAGGGCACCTCCCGAGGCCTCGTAGACGTATCCACCAGCCGACACCCGGCTGACCTCCCTCTCCGCGGCTGGCACGCCCTCCAGGCCCGTGGAGGAGCCTCCCTCGAGCTCCAGGTAGGAGTAGGTGAAGCCCTCTACGCTCTCGACAACGCTTCCCTTGGAGGGGGTTTCGCCCAGCACCATGCCAACGTATCTCTGGGGAGAATAATTGACAAGGACCTCCCCGCCGCGGGGAACACCCAGCAGGCGGGCCAGCTCGAGGTAAACCTCCAGGCTTGGCCCCGGGGGTATCCACACGCAGGGCGAGCCCGGCTCCAGGCACCCCGCCAGCTCCAACGGCTCGCCCCGGCCCTCAACCTCCACCCAGGAGCCGTCAAGGCCCCTCACCCTCAGGGTGGGGCCGTCCCAGTAGAGCCTGGCGCCCAGCGCCCTAGCCACCAGGGGTAGCTGGGCGTACCTGTGGGGCTCCCCGATCCTCAGCCTTGAGCACGGCTTCCTGGGGAAGGGTATCCGAGGCGCCGGGCAGGGGCCGTGCACAGGGGGCACCCTAGCCTAGAACTATGCTGAGGGCCTCGCGGGCAGCGTCCACGTTGTCGAGGGTTCCCCGGAGCAGTATCCTGCAGGTGTTCTGGTCGTTGTCGTCCACGACCGCGCCGAGGCTGGCCAGCCTCTCCTCGGCCTGCTCCGAGAGGCTCCCCCAAAGGGTTATCCTGAGCTCGTATATGTTGAGGTCCTCCACGACACTCCACACCACCTTGGCCCTCTCCGAGGTGGCGACTATCCGGCGGTGCTTCACCCTGCCGCCGCCCAGCGACTCGTAGAGCGCCTCGTCGGGCGTTACTCTGAAGCCGCTCCTCTCCAGAAGGCCTACAACAACCTCTTCCACTGACACGGCGCGACCCTTAGGGTTAGGTTTGCCGGGCTGGCTTTTAAGAAGTTCTGCGGCGTCGGGTCGCGGTAATGTCTTCACCGATCCCAGGGGGGCAAGTCTCGTCATCCGCCGTTGATGAATTACTAGCATGGGGCCTAATATGTTGAAGCCAGCGGGGCCTCGGAGGCTACCATACTCTTCACGGCAGAGCTCCGGAGCGGCCAAGCTCCTCATCGGCCCCTGAGGAGCCTGGACCTGTACCACAGGGTGAGTCTGCGCCACGTGTAGAGCCAGGCCAGCACGGCCGCCGCGGCTACACCGAGTCTCAGGGCCGCTTCCA
>WAQK01000014.1 GCA_015520265.1 Pyrodictiaceae archaeon
ACTACGTGAAGGAGTACCAGGAGAACAGCTACATAGTGCTCGAGTACAACCCCTACTACTGGAACGCTAGCCTGTGGAGCATGGAGCCCTACGGCGAGAACGGTAAGCCAATTCATCAGAGAGTTATCTACCTGATCAACGACGACGCAGTTGCAAGGATAGAGATTCTGAAGGCAGGCCAGGCTGACACTGGAGCCATACCCATGGAGAGGCTAAAGGACATCGAGGGATATCAGTACCCCAACACTGATCACAAGATCGTGGTTGAGAAGGGCCTCCTGGAGCCTGTCATAGTATTCATAATCCCCAACGCCAACAAGGAGCCCTTCAACAACAAACTGGTCAGACAGGCCCTAATGTACGCTATACCCTTCGACCAGATCAAGGACGTGGTCTATGCTGGCTATATTGAGAGACTCTACGGTGTCATACCTGCCGGATTCCCCGGTCACAACGACGACCTAGTGACCAAGTACACCTTCGACATGGCCAAGGCCATGCAGCTGATCCGGAAGTCCGGCATTGACCCCACCAAGTACAGCTTCGAGATCTGGTACAACGCTGGCAACACGCAGAGAGAGAAGATAGCTACGCTGCTGCAGACAACCTGGGGCCAGCTAGGCTTCAAGGTAACCGTCAGAGCCCTCGAATGGCCGGTGTTGCTAGACAAGACTGAGAAGGGAGACTTCGACGTCTGGATCGTCGGCTGGGCGCCCGACTACCTTGACCCCGACAACTATGCTGGACCCATGTTCTACGGCGGCACCAAGTTCAGCGTCCTCGAATGGAAGATGGTAACCAGCGTAGAGGAGGCGCAGGCCCTTCTAAGCGGCTAGCGGCTGAGCCCCTAGAGGGGCGAAAATATCATTAATTATTTTTTCTAACCCCCGAAAACGCTGGATCAGCGGAGATGCTGGAGGGGGTGCTGGATGGCTGAGCTGAAAAGGTTCTTAATAAGGAGGCTCATCACGTTTATACCCACACTCATAGGTGTAACTTTCATCGTCTTCGTCATAGCTGCCGTAATTCCAGCCAACCCGGCCAAGATGTGGGCTGGGGGTGAGAAGGCTAGGCCCGAAGTGGTGGAGAGGATAAAGAAGGAGTACCACCTCGAAGACGACATCCTTACACAGTACTATTTCGTCATGACGAAGCTACTTAAGAACGAAATGGTCAGCCCGGTTACACAGCACTATATCTGGGATGACCTGAAAATGTACTTCCCCGTTACCTTCCAGCTAACTATCATAGCCTTCTTCTTCATCATCGCCATAGGGATACCCTTAGGTATAGTTGCAGCTCTGTACAGGGATAGCGTGGTGGACACAGCCATAAGGATCCTGGCGCTGACCGGGGTCTCTACGCCTATATTCTGGCTCGCCTACCTCATGATCTTCCTGTTCTTCACCAGACTCCACTGGATAACCCTCGCCGGCACCCCGACGCCGCCCTACAGCATCACAGGAATACCGCTCATCGACGCCATCCTCAAGGGAGACCTAGACATGCTGTCCCAGATCCTGGCCCGCTTCGGCCTGCCAGGCTTCATACTGGGTTTCGCCGGGATAGGCGTCACAGCCAGGATCGTGAGGAACTCTTTCCTCGACAGCATGAGCGCAGACTTCACCGAGTACGCGATGGCCAGGGGCCTAACTAAGATGAGGATATACATGCATGTACTCAAGAACGCTATGGTCCCCATAGTTACCGTCCTGGGCCTGATGTTCGGCGGGCTGCTCGGCGGAGCCCCCATCACCGAGACGGTGTTCGGAATACCTGGGCTCGGCCGCTACATGCTCCAGGCCATACGCAACTTCGACTACCTCGCCCTCGTGGGTTCCGTTTTCTTCGTCGCCCTGATCTACCTGATAGCCAACCTGATAGTGGACATACTGTACGCCTTCATAGATCCTAGAGTAAGGTACTAGACTGGAGGTGCCATGGGATGAGCATAGCGGCAGAGGAGCTAGGCGAAGTCTATGAGAAAAAGGTGCTAGACAAGCTAAGCGACGCAGTAATAGGAGGGTTCGTAAAGATAGCTGAAACCCTGAGGCCTGGGTGGTACAGGAGGAACAAGAGCAGGGTGGACGAGTGGAGGCTGATGGCCTACGCCTTCAACAGATCGCCGCCCGGCATAATAGGAATGCTACTGGTCCTGGGCTTCGTCCTCGTAGCCCTTGTGGGACCCTACGTGGCTCCCTTCCGCTACGACACGCCTCTACAGTTCTTCGACCAGAACTCGTACCTGGCGCCGCCCGGCACGGTTATCAGTGTACCCAATAGCACGTTAGCCCAGAACTTCGGGATAAAACCAGGCAACTACACGCTGCTCCTAGGCGGCGACGACTACGGCAGGGACCTGTGGAGCAGGATACTCTACGGCGCTAGGACGAGCTTCGTGGTGGCGATACTGGTCATGATGGTGGGGCCCTGGATAGGGATAGCCATTGGCCTAATCGCAGGCTACTACGGCGGCAAGATAGACGAACTCCTAATGAGAATCACTGACGTCTTCCTGGCCTTCCCAGGCCTCATCCTGGCCATCGCGTTCTCAGCCGTGCTGCCGCCTAGGATCTCCGCCTTCCTGGAAAGCCATGCAACGATAAGGAGCCTCCTCCTAACACTCTTCGCCCTCGAGGAGCAGCACGCGGGGGCAATGGCCTACCTGGTGAGCGTTGTCGTCGCCCTCTGGCTGGTATGGTGGCCGGGGTATGCCAGGCTTGTTAGGGGCTCGGTGCTGAGCGCCAGGGAGAATCTCTACGTGGAGGCTGCCAGGGCGCTGGGCGTCCCAACTAGGTGGATAATGATACGCCACATACTCCCCAACATCCTGGGCCCCGTCCTGGTATACCTGACCCTGGACTTCGGCGGAGTGATACTCACCGAGGCTGGCCTCAGCTTCCTCGGCGTCGGAGCAGTGCCCCCCATAGCGGATTGGGGTAGAATAGTATACGATGGCGCCAACTTCTTCCCCAACGCCTGGTGGCTGGTCTTCTTCCCCGGCCTTGCCACGCTCCTGGCCGTGCTGGGCTTTAACCTGATAGGGGACACACTGAGAGACGTCTTGGACCCTAAGACTAGGAGGAGCCTCGAGTTCAAGCTAAAGAAGAGGGAGGAGGTAGTGGAGGGTGAGTAGCTGCGACCCCATAATAGAGGTTAAGAACCTGTACGTCAACTTCTACACCTACGCCGGAGTAGTGAAGGCCATAGACGGCGTGAGCTTCAGGATCTGCCGCGGCGAGACCTACTGCCTAGTGGGGGAGACGGGGTGCGGCAAATCGGTCACCGCCAAGTCCCTAACGAGGCTCATAAGATCCCCTGGCAGAATCGAGAAGGGTAGCGTCATATACTATAGGGATGGGAAGCCCGTGGACCTTCTCAAGCTGGGCGAAGAGGAGCTAAGGGGGATAAGGGGGGCAGAGATATCCTACATATTCCAGGATCCCTCCTCCTCGCTGGACCCCCTCTACACCATAGGATACCAGGTAGCCGAGACCATGAAGGAGCATGGCAGGGTGGCCAGCATCAAGGAGGGTATAAGGAGGGCCGTGGACATACTTAGAACGGTTCTGATGCCAGACCCCGAGACCAGGGTGAAAAACTACCCCCACGAACTCAGCGGAGGCATGAAGCAGAGGGGCGTGATAGGCATCTCGCTGAGCAACAAGCCACGCTTAGTAATAGCGGACGAGCCTACGACAGCCCTGGACGCCACCGTGCAGGACCAGATAATGGACCTGCTCAAGAAGCTGAAGGCAGAGGAGGACCTAACGGTGCTCCTGATAACGCACAACATGGGCCTCGTGGCCGACATGTGCGATCGCGTCGCCGTGATGTATGCTGGCAGGATCGTCGAGGAGGCCGACGTCTTCGAGCTCTTCGCCAATCCCAAGCACCCCTACACACAGGCACTCCTAAGAGCGGTGCCTAACCCTATGAAGAGGATGGACAAACTCGAGTCGATCCCAGGCACCGTACCTAACCTGATATTCCCGCCGAGTGGGTGCAGGTTCCACCCCCGATGCCCCTTCGCCATGGACATATGCAGCAGGGAGAGGCCGCCTGACCTAGAAGTGGCCCCCGGCCACAGGGTGGCTTGCTGGCTCTACACGGAGCACGGGGGGAGGTGAAGCCTCGTGGCTGACATCGTGGTTAGGACGGAGGGTCTTAAGAAATACTTCCCGGTCAAGGGCATATTCTTCACCAAGGGCTATGTTAAGGCTGTAGACGGCGTGGATCTCGAAATAAGGAGAGGCGAGACCCTAGGCCTTGTGGGGGAGAGCGGCTGCGGAAAAACGACCGTGGGCAAACTGGTTCTAAGACTCCTCGAGCCCACTGCGGGAAAAGTGTACTTCGAGGGCAGGGACGTGTTTAAGCTCAAAGGCGAAGAACTCAAAGAGTTCAGGCGTAAGGCTCAGATGGTGTTCCAGGACCCCTACAGTAGCTTGAACCCCAGGATGACCGTGTTCGACATAATAATGGAGCCGGCAAAAGTGCATAAGCTGAAGGTAGAGGATCCAGAGCAATTCGTGCTCAACCTGCTCTACAAGGTGGGGCTCAACGAGACCCACCTCTACAGATACCCCCACGAGTTCAGCGGCGGCCAGAGGCAGAGGATAGCGATAGCGAGGATCCTGGCCCTCAACCCGGAGTTCATAGTGCTGGACGAGCCCACCTCGGCCCTCGACGTCTCTGTGCAGGCCCAGATCCTCAACCTCCTCAAGGACCTGCAGGAGGAGTTCAGGCTCACCTACCTGTTCATAAGCCATGACCTGGGCGTAGTCAGGTACATGAGCGACAACATAGCAGTCATGTATCTGGGCAAGATAGTGGAGTACGGCCCCGCCGAGGAGGTGTTCGAGAAGCCTCTCCACCCTTACACCAAGGCCCTGTTCTCCGCCATACCGGTGCCCGACCCCGAGGCCACGAGGAAGAGGGAGAAGCTGAGGGTGCCAGGCGAGCCGCCCAGCCCCATAAACCCGCCGAGTGGGTGCAGGTTCCACCCCAGATGCCCCTTCGCCATGGACATATGCAGCAGGGAGGAGCCTAGCCTCGTCGAGGTCGAGGCGGGCCACTACGTGGCATGCTGGCTCCACTCCAAGAAGTAGCCGGGTTTCTTTAGTTTATTCCAAGTTTTTATACAATATTTATCGTTAAGGATATAATTCCAGGCCTGCATGGTGCAGTTGGAGTTAGAGGTTGGGAGCAATGGACGGGTACGAGTTCAGCTTCAAGAAGGTTAGGCCGCCCGAGGAGGGCGAGAGGATAACCGTCAAGGACGGCAAGCTGTTGGTGCCGGACAACCCTATAGTAGCTTTCATCGAGGGCGACGGCATAGGCCCCGAAATCATGGCCTCTGCCAGGAAGGTCATGGACAAAGCCGTGGAGGCCGCCTACAAGGGTAAGAGGAGGATCGTGTGGTGGGAGCTCTACGCCGGCGAGAAGGCCATGAAGATCTACGGCGAGCTCCTCCCCCAGGACACGTTGGAGGGCATAAAATACACGCTGGTCGCCATCAAGGGGCCCCTCACAACCCCGGTAGGCACAGGGTACAGGAGCCTTAACGTGGCAATAAGGAAGGCCCTCGAACTCTACGCCAACATCAGGCCCACCTACTACTTCGGCCAGCCTGCGCCCCATAAGTACGCTGAGCACGACAACTTCATCATCTTCAGGGAGAACACGGAGGACCTCTATGCAGGCATAGAGTGGCCCGCCGGGAGCGAGGAGGCCAGGAAGATCCGCGAGTTCCTGAAGAAGGAGTTCGGCATAGAGCTCAGGGAGGACGCCGGGATAGGGATAAAGCCCATCAGCAGGTTCGGGACCCAGAGGCTCATGAGGAAGGCCCTCCAGTGGGCCATCAAGTTCAACCGCAAAGTAGTCACCATTATGCATAAGGGCAACATAATGAAGTACACTGAGGGCGCCTTCAGGGAGTGGGCCTACGAGGTGGCGGTCAACGAGTTCAGGGACTACATTGTGACGGAGGATGAGCTCTACTCCAAGTACGGCGGCAAGATGCCTGAGGGCAAGATACTGGTAAACGACAGGATAGCCGACAACATGCTCCAACAGATAATCACCAGGCCCTGGGACTACGACATCATAGTGGCCCCCAACGTGAACGGAGACTACATCAGCGACGAGGCCAACGCCCTCGTCGGAGGCATAGGTATGGCTGCAGGCATGAACGCCGGAGACTACATGGCAGTAGCCGAGCCCGTGCATGGCACCGCGCCCAAGTACGCGGGCAAGGACCTGGCCAACCCCACAGCCGAGATACTCAGCGGAGCCCTGCTCCTCGACTACATAGGCTGGAGCGAGGCGGCCCAGCTGATAAGGAACGCCGTCCACGAGGCCATCAAGAGGAACAAGGTTACCCAGGACCTGGCCAGACACATGGAGGGGGTCAAGCCCCTCAAGACCAGCGAGTACACTGAGGAACTCCTCAAGATAATAGAAGAGCTTGCCGGTTAGCCATCCCCAAATACTTTAGTTTTTATCCTTACTTCCACTCAATTCCTCGACTACTCTCAGGAACATGTCCAGGTCAAGAGTGTCTATACCGTATCTAGGAGCATTTTCCAGTATATCCTTATCATGACTCGCCAGAGGTTTTCCAAGCACATTTGCAAGCTCTATATAAGCTGCATCGTAGATGGGAATACCTGTCTCAGCGGCGATCCTTGCTACTCGTTCCATGTCCAGCTCGCCAACACTATGCACCACGGCGTACCTCCCCAGCTTCGCTGCGAGGCTGCAAGACTTCACAGCTAGTTCACGGTCTATCCTTCCAAGCTTAGAGTACTCTTTCCAGAAAGCATTACATGCCTCGTAAATGGTTAGATCCAACATATGGAATCTGTTCTGGACCATTATGCGCCTCATCCTTCCGCCCAGCAAGACCATCAGTGGGACATAGACGCTGGCATCGACTACATACATTAGAGGATCACCTTAGCTTACGCTCCTCGTCTACGAGTTCTGCCAGTTCATAGGGATCCACCTTTCCGGCGAGGCGCTGAGAGACCCTGTTTAGCTCTTTTTCCAGGGCTTCAGCTTCGAGGCGTTCCAACTCCTCCATTATCGCTTTCCTCACAAGCTGGGCAACGTCT
Source organism: Pyrodictiaceae archaeon (assembly GCA_015520265.1). GTDB lineage: Archaea > Thermoproteota > Thermoprotei_A > Sulfolobales > WAQK01 > WAQK01. Next base: position 7,116 of record WAQK01000014.1, read on the forward strand.
ATGCCGTACTCCTTGAGTTTTTGCTTAACCCACTTGGGGACTCTTATACTGATGACGTCGCTCACCGGATCACCTGTATACATAATGTATACACACGTTTTTATTTCCTCCCTCAAGGCTCTGGGTTCTTAGAGGAAATCACTGGCCAGTATTTCAAGAGCTTCCATTAGGTCCCTCCTGGTTCTCACCACCTTGTTGTATCTCAGCCTGAGCCTGGAGCGTAGGTAGGGGTTCATATAGCGGTGGTCCGCCAGTATGTAGACTGCCCGGTCTTCTGGCGAGCGTATGGCCCTGCCCAGGGCTTGGCGCACCCTCACTGCAGCCGTGTCGTAGAGCAGGTGTTCCCGGGCCTTCTCGCGGCCCACCTTCTCTGCGAGCCTCTCCTCAAGGCTCCTAGTATAGTCGTCCGGCTGTGGGTAAGGGACGCCGACTAGCACCACGGCCCTCACCAGGCTCTTCCCTTTACTGTCCAGGAGCTCCACGCCCTCAGTCAGCTTGCCACCAGCCACGGCGTGGATGAGGAGCCTCCCGGACTCCCGGGCCTTCTCCGCCACATCGCTTATCCTGGTGGACTCGTCCTCAACAACCTGGTCCGCAGGCCACTGGTCCGAGGCGGAGAGGACTTGGCCCATGAACTCGTAGCTGGGATGCACCGCTAGGACGACTCCTGGGAGAAGCCTGTATACGTCGAGGAGAAGCTCAGCGTACCGGGCAGAGGTCTCCGGACTCCTGGCAGCGTATCTTGATGTCAGGTAAGTGGCCACTAGGGTCACCCTGTTCTCCGGAGGGAACACGGGTCCATACTCCTCCTCCACGTCCAGGTAGTCGAGGCTCCTGGAGACCCCGAGCACGTCGGAGAAGTAGCTGGGCGGGGGCAGGGTGCCCGAGGCAAGGACCAGCGCACCAGCCTCGTTGAGCACGTCGGCCACCACTATGGAGGGATCCACGGGCCTCGCCGCGAAGGCCCTTCCACCCCTGGCCTGGTAGGTGAAGGCCTCGTACTCGTTGAGCCCGAGGAGCGCGGTGAAGTAGGCTATGCTCAGCGTGTGCACTCTCACCCGCACCCACCCATCGAGCGGAGCTTCGAGGAGCTTCGCCGCCCTGATCTCCTGGGCCACGTCGAACCAGACATCGGCGTTGCCCAGTATATCCAGGATTAGGGCCTTATCCACACGCCTATACCTCCTGTCCGCAGGGCTCTCCTCTAGGAGCTCTATGAGGCGGGCCGCAGCGTCGTGGAGGCTGCGGGCCTCGGGTGCGTAGCGGAGAAGCTCTCGGAGGGCCAGCTTCAGTTTCCTCTCGGAGAGTCTACGCTCAGCCATGTCGGCCACGCTCATGAGGCTGTGGGCCTCATCCACGACCAGTATGTATTCGCCTAGTCCTCCGAGGCCCAGGGCGCCCCTGATATAGTCGTTGAACACGTACGGATAGGTGAGGATCAGGATAGGGGCCAGGTGTATCAGAGATTTTAAGGCGTAGAAGGGGCAGAAGCCAGCCATCACCAGGTTCTCCACCGCATGGTAGGGGTCCGAGGAGCCCCACACGGCTTTGCCCAGCTGCTCGGGGGATGCTCTTGCGAGGGCCGCATGGTAGGGGCAGAGCTTCTTGGCCCTGAGGCTCCTACAGTTCTCCCAGAAGTCCTCAATACCTACTGCCTTCTCACCGCGGGACAGGGGACACATGGCCTTCTTCGAGTAGAGGAACACGGGCCTTAGCCCCAGCTTGACCGCCTCCCTGAAGGGCTGGACAAGCTCGTTCCTAGTCCTCACCACGTAGAGCGTCCTAACGTCCCCTGCCAGCCGGGCGCCGTAGAGCAGAGCCACCGTTTTCCCGAACCCAGTGGGTGCTTGAACCATTATGGCTCCTCCCCTACCCACGGCTTCCGCCACCCTCTTCGCCACCGCCAGCTGGCCGGGCCTGGGCCGCGGGTAGGGGAATCCCAATGTCACTGGCTCCACAGGTTTTTCTTCCCCTCCAAGCCTCTTAACTTAACGGGGGAGGGGGCGTGATCGAGGTCAGGATCGATTGTAGCGTTGGCCGCGGAAGGTTCTGCGGGCAGTGCTGCATGGCTACGGAGATGGTGCTTACGGTGGAGGATGTTGAGAGGATAGCTTCGCTGGGCTACAGGCTGGAGGAATTCGCCGAGGTTAGGAGAGGGTTCCTACGGCTCCGCAACATGGATGGGAGATGCGTATTCCTGGACCCCGAGACCAGGGGATGCCGGATCTACGAGCACAGGCCGCTCGGCTGCAGGCTCTACCCCCTCATATACGACGTGGAGGAGGACACCGTGGCCATGGATGGTTTCTGCCCACGCGTCGAGGAGGCCGCGGTCCTGGGCAGCCGCGAGGAGGCCATCAGGCTCTTCAGGAGGTTCTACGCGCTGGCTGTGGAGGCTTATAGGAGGTACCTGTCCCACGGTATGCGGAACTTTTAAAACCACGTAGAATTACTGTGCCAACGGTGTCGGGGTATGCGTTTTAACGCGTCCAAGTAGGGTTCCCGAAGAGCTGGTTGAAAAGGTAGCCCGACTTGCCAGGATAAGGCTTTCAGAGGAGGAGAAACGGGTTCTGGCGGCCGACTTCCACAGGATCCTCGAGTTCTTCGATAGGATCGACGAGGCCAGGCTGGAAGAGGAGCCCATGTTCCACGCTGGCGGCGCTGAGGGCTTCTTCAGGGACGACGAGCCAGGGGAGCCGCTGCCGGCCGGCGAGGTTGTGGCGATGGCTCCGGATAGGAGTGGCGGCTACTTCAAGGCGCCGTGGAGGGGGTCGAGGTGAAGGCCTGGGAAATGCCTGCAACGATGGTTGCAGAAATGGTGAGGGAGGGCAGTCTGAGCGCCGTGGAGTACGTGTCCAAGATCCTGGAGAGGGCCGAGGAGACTGAGCCCAGGATCAACGCCTACATAACGCTCCTCAAGGAGCAGGCCCTGAGGAGGGCCGAGGAGGTAGACAGGACAGTAGCCAGGGGCGAGGATCCCGGCAGGCTTGCAGGTGTGGCGGTGGCTGTCAAGGACAACATCGCGGTCAGGGGTGTTGAGAACACCTGCGGGTCAAGGATACTGAAGGGGTATAGGCCTCCGTTCAACGCCACGGTGGTCGAGAAGCTGCTCAGAGAGGGCGCTGTCATCATAGGTAAGACGAATATGGACGAGTTCGCCATGGGATCCACCACCGAGACCAGCGCCTACGGGCCCACGCGGAACCCCTGGAACCCCGAGAGGGTCCCCGGAGGCTCCTCGGGAGGTAGCGGAGCCGCGCTGGCCGCTGGCTCGGCCACGCTGGCCCTGGGAAGCGATACGGGAGGCTCCATAAGGTGCCCTGCAGCCTATACAGGCACCTACGGGCTTAAGCCCACCTATGGCGCCGTCAGCAGGTATGGGCTGGTGCCCTACGCCAACAGTCTAGAGCAGATAGGCCCCATGGCCAGGAACACAGCTGACCTAGCCCTGCTCTATAGCGTCATCGTCGGCCATGATCCCCGTGACTCCACCTCCCTCAGGGACTCTGACACACGGCTGGCCCACGTAGAGCACATAGACCCATCGAGGCTCAGGATAGGGGTTATACGCGAGCTGGTGGAGGACCCTGTGGACCCCCGGGTATCCAGGGCCGTGTGGAGCGTCCTCTCAAAGCTGGAGTCCATGGGCGCCAGCGTGGAGGAGGTCAGCCTGCCCCTCGTGGAGTACGCGTTGCCAGCCTACTACATCATAGCGATGGCCGAGGCGTCCAGCAACCTGGCGAGGTACGACGGCACGAGGTATGGCTTCAGGGCTCCCGGCGCCACCTGGGAGGAAATGGTGGTGGAGACCAGGACCCGTGGCTTCGGATGGGAGGTTAAGAGGAGGATAATGCTGGGCTCCTTCATCCTCTCCGCCGGCTACGTGGAGCAGTACTACGTCAAGGCTTTGAGGGTGCGGTCGGCGGTTAGGAGGGCGCTACTGGAACTCCTCTCCAAGCACCACGTGCTGGCTGGCGCCACGATGCCCATACCGGCACCCAGGCTGGGGGAGAGGATCAGGGATCCCCTGCTCCTCTACACTATGGATGTAGCCACTGTGCTGGCCAACCTCGCCGGGATACCTGCCCTTAACACGCCGGCAGACGTGGTGGACGGGGCCCCAGTAGGGGCTCAGTTCATGGGACCGCCCATGGGCGAGCCGCTGCTCCTAGGCGTATCTAGGCTGGTGGAAGAGGCTACAAGATTTAGGGATGAGGTGGTGCAGCCGTGAAGGCAGTCATAGGGCTCGAGATACACGTGCAGATGACCTCGCTGAAGACCAAGCTGTTCTGCAGCTGCCCAGCCGACTATAGGGGCGCGCCTCCCAACACACATGTCTGCCCGGTGTGCCTAGGCCTGCCGGGAGCCCTTCCGGTGGTGAACATGGAGGCTGTGAAGAAGGCGATCATGCTGGCCCTGGCCCTCAACTGTAGGTGGGTAGCAGAGAAGGTGGTGTTCAGCAGGAAGCACTACTTCTATCCAGACCTACCGAAGAACTACCAGATAACTCAGTTTAAGGGAGGCGGGGGCATGCCCATAGCCGAGGACGGCTACCTGGAGCTGGAGATGGGCGGCGATGTGAGGAGGGTCAGGATAAGGAGGATAAACATAGAGGAGGACCCGGGCCGCCTGGTCTACACGGAAGGCGACATAACCAGCAGCCCCGAGGTCCTCATAGACTATAACAGGTCGGGAATAGCGCTCCTCGAGATAGTGACGGAGCCCGACATCTCGAGTCCCAGGGAGGCCAGGGTGTTCCTTGAGAAGCTGAGGGCCATCATAGAATACCTGGACATAGCTGACCTCGACCTCGAGGGAGCAATGAGGGTCGATGCCAACATCTCGCTGCCTGGAGGGTCCAGAGTGGAGGTGAAGAACATAGGCTCGATCAAGGAGGTGGAGAAAGCCCTCTCCTACGAGATGGTGCGGCAAAAGTCCCTCCTCTCCCGGGGGACGAGGGTGGACAGGGAGACGAGGCACTGGGACCCGGTGAGGGGTGTGACAAGGCCTCTTAGAGTCAAGGAAGAAGAGGAGGACTACCGGTACTTCCCTGACCCCGACCTCCCCCCTATACCGCTGCCCCGGGAACTCGTGGACGCGGCTGCAGCTTTGCTGCCAGAGTTGCCCGATGCCAGGATGAGGAGGTTCGTGGAGGACCATGGCCTGAGAAGGGAGATAGCATACGCGCTGGCCATGGACAAGAGGCTGGCCAACTTCTACGAGGAGACTCTCAAGTACTATTGGGCGCCCCGCACCACGGCGGTGATGCTGGCCGTGGACTATCTAGGTTTCCTGGAGAAGAACAAGCTCAGGATGGGCGAGGATAGGCTCACGCCGAAGCTGCTCGCCAAGCTGGTGAGGCTGGTTGACGAGGAGGTGATCACACCTGAGCAAGGTAAGCACCTCCTGTTCAGGGTGGCTAGGGAGGGCGTGGACCCGGAGGAGGTGGTTGAGAGAGAGGGTCTACGGGCTCTTAGGAGCGAGGATGAGCTGAGAACTATTGTGAGGCGCGTAGTTGAGGCTAATCCCAAGGCGGTTTCCGACGCGGCCAGGAACCCCAGGGCGGTGAACTTCCTGGTGGGTAGAGTAATGAAGGAAACCCAGGGAAGGGCTGAACCCCGCCTTGTGAGGAGGCTCGTAGTCGAGGAGCTCAGGAGGAGGGGTGTAAGGGTTGAGGCCTAGGAGGATACTCGCATCGGAGGCGGCCAGCTACGCGGGGGACAGGGTTCGTCTGAAGGGCTGGGTCTCCAGGGTGAGGGTGCTTGGGGGCATAGTGTTCCTTGAGCTGAGAGACAGAAGCGGCTCCGTCCAGGTAGTTGCTAGGAAGGGGTCGCCCTGCTTCAACACGGCCAAGAAGCTCGGCAGAGACTACGTAGTCGCTGTGGAGGGGGAGGCTAGGCTTGAGGAAAGGGCTCCTGGAAGAGTGGAAATCGTGGCGGCACACATAGAGGTCATCAACGAGGCCGAGAAACCCCTGCCTCTAGACTATACTAGGAGCGGCAACCCTCTTAACCTACGGCTAGACTGGAGGTTCCTCGACCTCAGAAACCCGAGGAGCCAGGCGGCCTTAAAAGCACTGGCTGAGGCGGCTCACGCTGTGAGGCAGTACTTCAGGAGCCAGGGGTTCCTGGAAATCTTCACGCCCAAGATTATAGGGCAGGCGTCGGAGGGAGGGGCCGACGTCTTCCCCCTAGTATACTTTGGAAGAGAGGCCTTCCTGGCCCAGAGTCCCCAGCTCTACAAGCAATTAATGATGGCCACCGGCGTCGAAAGGGTCTTCGAGATCGGCGTCGCCTTCAGGGCGGAGGAACACCGAGGGCCGAGACACCTGTGCGAGTTCAGGAGTATAGATTATGAGCTAAGTTTCGTCGAGGACCATGTGGAGGTAGCCAAGTATGCTGTAGAGGCTGTGCGTAGGGCGGCCGAAGCGGTTGTGAGGGGCGTTGAGGGGTACAATGAGGTTTTCGGCGAGCCGCCCAGGATACCCGGCAGCCCGCCCATCCTATCTGTGGATGAGGCTTGCCGGCTCATAGGGAGGCCCGGCTGTAAAATGTCGGCAGAGGAAGAGGAGCTCCTAGGCAAAGCCGTGGCCAAGGAGTATGGCTCGGACTTGGTGGTGGTCACCGAGTATCCGTGGAGCGACAGGCCCTTCTACACTATGAAGCACCCAGAGGATCCCTCCAAGACCAGGAGCTTCGACATAATCCTGAGAGGCCTAGAGATCGCTTCAGGGAGCCAGAGGGAGCACCGCTACGAGGTGCTGGTACAGCAGCTGAGGGAGAAGGGTCTTGACCCCTCCGGCTTTAAGTTCTACCTTGACCATTTCAAGTACGGGATGCCGCCCCATGGCGGCGCAGGGATAGGGCTGGAGAGGCTAGTGAAGCAGATATTGGGGCTCAGAAACATTAGGGAAGCTGTGCTGGCGCCCAGGGATCCGGAGAGGCTGGCACCCTAGAAGTCCTTGGGCTCCACGTGGATCACTATTTCTACACCGTGCCTCTTTTTGAGCCTATCCTGAACCCTGTCTATGACCTCGTGGATCTCGGGCAGGCTCCTCGACGGATCCACGGCCACGACCGCATCGCCCTGGTAGCTTCCCTCGTATATGTGGCGTAGCCTGACCTTCTTAACTATCAGGCCTTCCCTCTCCATGTCTGCCCGGATCTCGTCGATGAGCCCCGGGGGCGGTGCTATGTCGCTGATATCCCTGATCACGGCGGCGACATGTTCGTATAGCTCGTGGAACAGGTAGAGGGTTATCACAATGGCGCCCAGGTAGTCGAGCAGGTAGCTGTAAAGGGCTCCTGCCAGCGAGGCTACAATAACTATGCCGCCCTCGAGGAGCTCGCTCCCCGTGAACCCGGCGTAGGCGGCGAAGAAAGCCCCCATCCTCCTGGCCAGCAGGATTGCTGCCAGGTATAAGAGGAACCCTATAGCAGCTGCTATGGGCGCCTTTACATCGACACTGTATCTCCCCACGGTCAGGAGCCGGGCGACAACTAGGCCAGCAACGAAGGAGTAGACCGTAAGGGTCACAACCACTCCTCCAAACCCCAGCCTTAGGTGGCCGAAATGGTGGTCCTCGTCGGGCGGCATCTTGCTGGCCCTGTAATAATATATGGTGCCCGCCAGAGCCACGAGGTTTGCGACACATGTAAGCGCATCTACCAGCAGCGCCTCCGACCCGTAGAGCAGGCCACCCACGATCTTAACGGCGGCGCCCGCCACGGCGAAGGCTACAAGCAATGCTAGCACATTATCCGGCCTCACGTAAACCTATCAAGACCAGACCCCTTTAAGGGATCAGGCCACGGGCTAGCCTGGCCCAGCATATGATGAGAATACCCTTTCCTCCCCCAGATAGATGTACCATACGTAGCACCGGGCCAGCCCGGTCTCGGCAGTTATAACCATGCGTTGCCTGGGGTTCTCGTGAAGGTCCACCTTGACCACACGGTTGGACCCGTCCTCGGCCAGCCACTGGATCATGAGTTTCTCCAATCCTCGCTCTGGGTATCCATGGGCGTCGAAGATCAGGCTTCCGTTCTCCAGCGTGAACGTGAACCTAGGCTTGATGGATTGCACGTATAATGTGAAGTTGGTGCTTTTGAAAACAGCCTGGGCATCGGGATACCTTAGGTAGAGCACGAGCCTGGCGGATACGTGGGTGGGGGAGCCTTCGAGCGTGCGTTTCTCTGAAAGGCTTCTGGGTACGGTGAAGACGTAATGTGTGCCGTTGAAGGAGGGTGGAACCATGATGTCCCCCACTACCAGCTCGCCGCCTATAACAGTGCCTCCAGCGAAGTCTTCAGGTACTAGTACCGAGCCGCCCCACACGGTGAAGCTATCCTTGGGCGGAGACCATGCCGGAAACGCTACCGGGATGCTTGAGGCGAGGATTGATACTATGAAGGCGGAGTAGAGGACGAGTGCAACAGCTATGGACGCGTAATCTACGTGGTCCATCCTCTTCTTCTCGACCCTGATAAGCCTGGGCGCAACGACTAGAACCGCTCCCGCCACGCTAAGCATGAAGGGCAGTAAGGCCGCTCTGGAGCCCATAGATATATGCATCTCGTGGGGCTCGAACTCCAAGACCCCCTGGGGCAGCCGGAAGCTCGATGTGACGGCGGAGAGATAGACGGCCTCACCGGTCTCCACGAGTCTCATTATGGTGAGTGTGAGGGAGGCGAGTATGGCTACGAAGCTTAGAGCCAGGAGTGGCACACCCTCCACATCCCTACGCGTTGCTAAGGCGACGGCAAGGGCGGCATAGTTAAGCACTAGCAAACCCAGCATCTTCCAGTAGGTGGACTCAGCTTTGGCGAACGTAGAGGAGCCCACGGGTTCGCCCAATATGGCAAGACTGCCGTCTACCATGGAGAACTCGGCCTTATAGATGGGCCCCTTAATGCTGAACCAGACAGATGATGCCACTAGGTGGAGCACCAGCAGAGATGCTGCCAGTACGACCATGCCCGCCAGATCTGCCAGTACACGTCTATCCAATCCACCCTGCCCCGCCTTACCAGGCATAGTCTTTTATTTTCTTTGTTTAAGGGTGTTTAAAATACTGCCCCGGAACAAGACTCCGTCTTTAGTCAAACCCCGCTATAATGCACTACTAATGTTCAGCATTTAGTATATTAATATTACAAATTATAATATATTACCAGTTTGGCTAGAAATATTATCCATATATGGAAACCATTTTAAAACACCCAAGCTCGAAGCATGTCACCAAAAGGGTGGAACTATGAACGTAGCCAGGACTAGGAGGCTACTATTCGTAGCAGCCTCCCTGATAGCGGTACTAGTCGCCACCATGGCTTACGCCAGCATAGTAGTAATTTATCCACTAAACGTCAGCGTATCAGAGGTTGCGCCTCCGGTAAAGTTTCAAGCAGGAAGTAACGCCAACCAGACCGGGCTTGGAGGAACGATGACCGTAATCATAGGCAAGAACCAGACCAGCGCAACAGTTTCCTTCCAGGTAACCTACCAGACCAACTACATTCACGACCTCTTAGAAGTAGTAAACACTGCTGGAAATGACTATTATGTGGCGATCCGCGTTGACTCACCTCTAGCATCGAGTACGGGTGCGGTTGCCTCGGCACAGCTGATACTAGACGTTGGAAATGACGCTACTGCCGACGCTACGGTCGACTTAACAACTACTGGAACTAGCACAGAGATAACGCTTCCCGCTGGCCAGGTGATCGCACTGCATTTCCAGGTGACCCTTACTGAGGGCACGAAGCTTGACTCAGCGCCCCTAACGGTGCAGTTAAGCCTGCTGTACAGCCCTCAGTCTGGAGGAACTAGTTATGCGCCATCGCCATAGTGTGTCAGGAGGGGGTCGGAGAACCCAGGTAGGGGTTAAAGGTTTTTTCCAGGTATTTCTAGTACTTTTTCTCCTCCAACTCGTAGTTGCTGGTGGAAGCATAACTGTTATTGCCCCAACATCGCTGTCTATAGAGGAGGTTTCCCCGCCGGTAGTCTTCCAGCCGGGCGACGCCTCCTCGTACATAGGCCCCAACTCCACGAGCGCGTATGTCTACTTGTACGGGTCTCAGACCACGACGGTTGACGTGGTTTCGAATCCAGGCTTTACAGGCACGCCGGATCCCTGGTTTTATGCTGAAAACGATCCGTATGGCTTGGTTTCCGCGGCCTATGATGTTGCTGGCGGGTACGTCTACATGACTGGCAGCGTGCCAGCGTACTGGCCGATAGTACTGGCTGTTTCAGGGATCCTGCAGCAGGTAACTATACCAGCCACCAGCACTGTTTACGGCTCGGTGGACTGGGCCTACACACTCGACACCACGTTATTGTTCGGGGGCGTAGATCTCTACGTCGTGGTTCTTGACGCTAACTGGAACATCGTGGCTTTCCAGCAGATCCAGTTCATCAATAGAAATAGAAATGCTCCGGCCTGGCGGACCTTCAACTTCGACTTCTCGGGCCAGCTACCCGGCCCCGGCAGCTATTATGTGGGCCTTCTCGCCTACTGGCGAGCCGACTTTATAACGGGCTACACGGCGGCCATCTACATGGACAACTTCCACCTCTATGTGGATGATCCGTCCCTATACGGGGCAGTTGTGGAGCGTAGCGCTGTCCGTATAGTCAATCTTCACGCCGTGATTAACTGGACTGCCAGCCTAAGGGTAGAGTCTTACTCCTACTCGGGACTGGTGAATTGGGTTAATGTCTCCCTAACTAATGTTCTCGGCTATGAGTCCAATCCGGAGATAAGCTTCCGTGAAGGGATCATCGTGTCGAACGATACCGGTCCGGCCCAGCTAAGCTATTCGGGCAGTATCAACGACACGCTCTACCTGACGGTGGAGGGGGACCTCGACGCTCCTGGGGCTTTCCTAGAACTCAACATGACCCTAGTACTGGACTCGGGCACTGGCGTGGTCCTAGAGTACCCGCTCGTCCTCAGGGTAGAGCAACCCTAGATTTAGGGCTCCCTGTATGCCCGGGCCACGAGGATGAGGCCTATGACCAGGTAGCCCGTCTGGGCAACCAGCCTGGCCAGCTCCATCTCGGTGGTATATCCCAGCATGACGGCCAGGAGGGAGCCTAGCATGTTCCCCTCGTGGAGCAGGCTGGACTCGGGTACCGGTAGGCTGTAGACCCTGAGGCCTAGGACGCCCACATTTATGCCCTCCTCCTCCGCCCATTCCAGGGCTTCGTGGACCCCGTAGCCCAGGATCCCGCTGGCCACGAAGACCAGGAGTATGCTGGTTATGTAGAAGAAGTTGCGGAGGTTTATCCGCATCCCGGCACGGAACACGGCGTATGCCAGCATAGCGCTCGCCGCGAGGCCCAGGGCTATACCCATAACGGTACCCAAGGGGTTCCTGAAGAGCAGCGGCGTTACGAATAACACCGTCTCCACGGCCTCCCTCACCACTACGATGAAACCTAGGGCTAGGAGGCCTAGGGCGGTTTTGCCCGAAACGCTTAGCCTCTCGACCCGGGTTTCCAGCTCCTCACGGATCCTCGGCCCCTTCCTGGCCATCCAGTATATCACGCTAGTGAGGACGGGTACGGCCACAAAGGCTCCCACAGCTTCTATCAGCTCCTTCTCGACGCTGGCCTCATATACGCTGTAGCTGAGGACGCCCAGTGTAAGTCCAGCTATTATTGCGGCTACCCCTCCAAGCAAAACGTGTTTCACCAGGGCGCCTCTACCCGTCCTTTTTAGATATGAGGCTACTATGGCGAGGATGAGCAATGCTTCAAACCCTTCGCGGAACGATATGAGCGCCGCGCCGTACATCACACCCACCTGTTCGGCATACCTAATTATTTTAGGCAGCCCTAATAAATCTGAGGAAATAAGCCTAAGACAAATAACGAACCACCAACGTTAGGCTACTGAATATTGAATAGTAAGTTCTGAAGTTATTAGTCTCCCGATCCGTGTTTCTCCCAGACCCGTGCCAACTCATCCACAGGCGGCTCCTCATACTCTTCTGTTCTCCCCTCAATCCTGTGGATGATGAGCTTAGCTGCACCCTCATGTACGCGGCCAGCCACGCCGTACTCTATGCCCATACTGTTAAGCGCTTCTTTTACCTGGCCAAGCTTCTCCGGAGGCACTGTTGCTATAAGTGCGCCGCTGCTTATCAGTTTGAGCGGGTCCAGGCCCAGGGCTTCGCAGATCCTCCGAGTTTCCGGCTTCACAGGCACGTCTTTCTCCCACACCTCGAGGGTTTTCCCCGACGCCAAGGCTACCTCCACAAGGCCTCCTATGAGGCCCCCCTCCGTGGGGTCGTGGAGCGACGTGGCGCCCATTTCTGCGAGGAGTAGAGCCTCCCTGACGATGCTCACTTCTGCGGCAAACCCGGCAGCCTTTTCCAGAAGGTTGTCGCCGATTCCCTGGGACTCCAGCACATCGCGGAAATCCTTGGCAAGTATAGAGGTGCCCTCCAGGCCAGCGCTCTTGACAACCAGGACGGCGTCGCCCGGCTTAGCCCCTCCGGTTCTGACATACCTGTCACGCGGGGCCTCGCCCAGCATGGTGACAACAAGTATGGGCCGGTCCAGCCGGGGCGCCTCTTCGGTATGGCCGCCCACTATGGAGACGCCCAGCTCCTCCGCTGCCCTGTGTAGGTCCCTTGTGATCTCGTCGAGCAGCTTCTCGCTGAAGCCCTCGGGAAGGAGTATGGTAACCGACGCCCAGAGGGGCTTGGCCCCCGCCGTTGCGACATCGTTGGCCGCTATGTTGAGGGCGAGCCAGCCTATCCCCTCCACGGCCTCCGTGATGGGATCGCTGTGGAGGACCAGCACCCTGTCTCCCATGTCTATGACAGCTGCGTCCTCGCCGATCCCGGGGCCTACCAGCACCCTAGGGTCGTCTCTGCCGTGCCGGCGCCACACGTATTTCTCCAGGAACGAGGGCGGAAGCTTTCCGGTCAAACCGGCTCTCCCTGGAGCATTACAGCCGTGATAGGGCTTTAACGGTTTCCTGCATCCCTTAGCAGCTCCCTGTAAAAACCGAGAAGCTGGGCAGCGACCTTTTCCTGGCCGTGGTTGCTGACCACCCATCCGTGCTGGGCTTTAGCCCAAATCCTCCTTGAACGGCTGCTGTGGAGAAGTTCCTCAAGCTGGGCGGCTATCTCCCCCACATGGGGTGAGAGGGGTTCAAAGCCGGTTCTACCGTAGAAGGCGGGGCTCCACGTGTTTAGAGTAGCCTTGCCGCAAGCCATTGCTTCCAGGGCGGTTACACCGAAAACTCTCCTAGGCGTCAGAGCTCCCACCACGATGTCGGAGGCGCCGTAGAGGCCTGGCATAAAGTTGTGGGGCAGAGGCTTCAGGGGTATAAGCGTCCTTCCTAGACCCAGTTTGGAGGCCAGCCTCCTGAAATCCGCGGTGTCGCGCCCCCTTTCCAGGTATAAGACTTTGAGGTCTTCAGGCTTCTCCGCTCTAGCTAGTGCTTTGAGGAACAAATGGCTCCCCTTAGCCTCAAAGTCTATGCTTGTCGGCAGTGAGACGATTAAAGCGCCGCCCAGGGCGTTCCTGAACCTCTCGCCTAAGGCCTTGCCGTTGGTAGGGGAAAACGCTGAAGTGTCTATAGGGTTGGGCAGGTATTTGACCTCCTTGCCCCTGGCGTGTGCTTTCACTATGTTGAGA
>WAQK01000015.1 GCA_015520265.1 Pyrodictiaceae archaeon
CAGCGCGTCCTCTACGTTGCCGGGATCCGAGAAGCCTGCATCTATCAGGCGCTCCACCTCGTCAGCAGCGACGCTAACCAGGCTTACGATGGTCTGTATAGTCTCGTTGTCAGGCCTGTAGACCCCCAGCCTTATGGTGGGGGTTCCCCGGTCCTTGTCAAACCTGGCGTAAAGGTACTCCACACCCGCCTCCCTTAGCTTCTTAACGTAGGCGCCCCAGAACATGTCGCCTACGATGCTCAGCCAAACATCGCCCGGCTCCACGGATGTCCCGTTAATAGTGTGACCTGGAAAGGTTTCAGGGGGAAGATATGTTTCTGGAAGCTTGTCCAGGCAAACGTAGTTTAATCCGGGGACCTCGGTTATAGTGTAGTCGAACTCGGGTCTTGCCACCATGTAACTGGGCTCCCGGCCCGCTCTCCAGGCCTGGGTCCCTGCAGCGGCTAGGAGTAGTGCTGCGACCAGCAGCACATGTATAGACCTGTAGTGCTGCATGATGCCTCATATAATTATGCAGTACGAGGACACGTATATATCGTGCGGTCCGCCAAGCTACCTGGGCTTAATCGCTAGGACCATATGGTCGTAGGCGACCAGGGTGAAGGGGAACACGTTGCAAGCCTCCCTGTAGAGGGGCGCCGGATCCCGGTACCTGGCGCTGATATGAGTCAGGACCAGCATGGATACCCCGGCCTCTGCAGCCACCTCCGCGGCTTCTCTTGCGGTTGCGTGACCCTTCTTGTGGGCCTCCTCCGCCAGGTCGTGGGTGAAGGTGGCGTCATGGATCAGCACGTCGGCGCCCCTGGCCGCCTCCACCACCCTCCTAGAGGGCAACGTATCGCCCGTGTAGACCATGATTCGGCCCCTCCTGGCGGGGCCCACCACGTCCTCGGGTCTGATGAGCCTGCCGCCAACCCTCGCTGGGCGGCCCTCCTTGAGGAGTCTGAGGTAGGGGCCTGGAGCCAGGCCCAGCTCCCTGAGCCTCTCCAGGTCCACTTTGCCGGGCTTGTCGCGTTCGCGGAAAATGTAGCCCATGGAGCCGGGCGAGTGTTCTACAGGGAAGGACTCGACCGTATACCCGTGGGACTCGTGGCGGAGGCGGTCGCCCAGGAACAGCTCTACCCTGAAGCCCGGGTTGCGGGGGTTCCGGCTCGACAGCTCTAAAGCGGCCCTGACGAAACCCTCCAGCCCAGGAGGCCCGTATATCCTTAGGGGGCTCCTCCTCCCCATCATGGCCATGGTCTGGAGGAGGCCCGGCAACCCGAATACGTGGTCCCCGTGGAGGTGGGTTATGAAGACCGCCTCCACCCTGACCGGGCTCAGGCCCGCCTCCACCATCCGGTGCTGGGCCCCCTCCCCCGCGTCGAAGAGCAGTATTCTGCCGTCGACCTGGAGGGCTATGCTGGGCAGGCTCCTATCCCTGCTGGGCACGGCCGCGCCTGTCCCGAGGAACACTATTCGGAGCGTGTTCATGGCCGGACAGCCGCCACTAGTAGTCTTGTAAGGCTACGATGTACACGCATAAAGTGTTTCTCCACCATGACCAGGCCCGTCGAGGAGAGGAGCTCCTCCGGATCCCCTACGCCGCGGGGCATGGCGAAGAACACGTAGCCGCCCCGCCTTAGAAGCCCGGCCGCCTCCTGGAGGAACCCTTCCACCACTTCCAGTACCCTCCTCCTGGCAGTGGTGGTGGACCTGCCGTAGGGGGGATCGGTACCGATGGAATCAACGGTGTCCGGCCGGAGGGGAGGGGCTAGGGCGTCGCCGTGGTAGACGTCGCAACCGCCCATGAGGCCCAGCCAGGACAGGTTCTCCCTGGCGCCCCTAACCATCATCCTATCCAGGTCGCCGCACACGACCCTGGCCCCCATGAGGGCGGCCTCTATGGCGAACCCGCCTGTGCCGCAGAAGGGGTCGAGGTAAATACCTCCCCTTCTGGTCCTGGCGAGGTTTACGAAGACCCTTGAGAACTCGGGACTTAGGGCTCCGGGCTTGAAGAATGGGCGGGCCCGGGGCCTCCTGGCGTGCATCTCGGCGTAGCTCTGCCGGGCCAGCACAACCCCCAGCACTGCGGCGCCCTCTGTGACCATCACCCTAACCGTGCTGGCGGGCTTTGAGGCGCTCACCCTGCAGCCGGTCGCCCTGGCAACTATGCCGCCCACCTCGGCTGCCAGGCGGGAGGCGTCCAGGTGGGTTGACCCGTAGCCCTGGATGAACCGGGGCTTCACGTAGAAGGGGCACTTGACGGGGGACCAGTCGGCGGTCCTGGCTGCATCGACTATGGAGCCATGGTCTGCCTCGGCGACGACCACCACTACTCCAAGCTCCTTAACCATGCCAGCCCTACGGACGACGAGGGGCGCGGCATCCGGCGGGGCCTCCAGGAGGGCCAGCTGCTCGAAGACGTGTAGAATCCTGTAGGGCTGGTCCTCGGCCTCGAGTATGGCTTTCAGCTCGGCTAGGGGGAGCGTCGGGTGCTCCCCGGAGAGGTAGGCGTAGAGCATGGTGCTACCCGCTTCCGAGGGCCTCCCTCAGCGCCTCCGCCACGGGAGGGGCCACGTCTATCTGCTCGACCCCGGGCGGCACGGGCAGCGTGTTGGCAGCCACAACGTCCTCTATGCCGGCCGACTTCAGCTTGGCATAGGCCTCGCCTACCAGGAGGGCGTGCACGCAAACCGCCACGACGCGCTTCGCACCCTGCTCCAGGAGTAGCTTGGCCGCCAAGGCCATGGTGCCCCCGGTGCTTATGATGTCGTCCACTATGACCACCTCCCTCCCCGAGGCGTCGAGGGTCTTGGGCCTCACGGAGACCTCCCCGGTGACCCTGTCCCTCCTCTTCTCCAGGTAGTCGAAGTCGGCGCCCAAGGCCTCGGCGAACTCCCTTGCCCTCCCAACGCCGCCTAGGTCAGGCGAGAGAACCAGGGGGTCGCGGAGCCCGGGGGCCAGCTGGGAGGCCATGTACCTCATAACGCCCACGCCCAGCGCCTTGCCGGGGAAGTGTTCGAGCTCACTGCGGGAATGGGGCTCCACCGTCACCAGAACCTCGACTCCGGCCGCGTGGAGGGCCCGGAGAACCGCCCTTATGCTGACGGGCTCGCCGGGCCGGAAAACCTTATCCTGCCTCGTGTAGGCCAAGTAGGGCGCAACCCCCACCACCGTGGAGGCGCCTGCGCCGCGGGCCGCGTCAGCCAGAAGCATTAGCTCCAACAAGTGCTTGTCCTGCGGGTAGTGGGCTGGCTGGACTATGATGACCGTCTCGCCACCCAGGTCCGCAGGGATCCTGACGTAGGACTCGCCGTCGGGGAAGAGCTTGTGCTCAACGCCCACCAGTTTGGCACCGAGGCTCCTCGCCAGCGAATCAGAGAACCCAGTCTCGTCGGAGGGGCCCCTGACTACAATCACTTAAACCACCACCCATAAACTAGTGTGAGGCATTAAAAATGGAGTGCACCAGGTGCCCCCGCCTGTGCAGCGGGTCATCCTACTGCGGCTTCGTCCTCGGCAGGGACCTACACCCCTGGGAGGCCCTCATAATGACCGTGGGCTCCGTCGAGGCACTCCCCCTCTACCACTACCATCCCGGCACCGTGCTCCTCAAGCTATGGGTAGGCGGCTACACTTATAGGTGCGAGGGGTGCCCCTGGGAGCCCCTAGCCTCGGGGCCCCGGAGCCTCGAGCTGAGACCTGTAGATGTGGATCTGATTGTCGAGAGGGCTGAGAAGGCCAGGGCCGCCCACATTGCGGTGGCCGGCGCCGAGCCCCTGATTAACGACTGGGTCTACGAGGCATGCAGGGAGCTCAGAGACAGGGGCTATAGCTGCGGCTACAAGTCGTCTGGCTACGTCTCCTGGGGGAGGCTGAAGAGGGCGGCGAGGACTGGAGACTTCCTGGTGTACGAGGTTGTGGGGGACCCTCCAGGCGACGTTGACTTCAGGGTTTTCCTGGACAACTTGTCGAGGCTCCGGGGGGAGGAGACCCACCTGGAGATCGTCTACTACCACAGGCCTGGGAGCAGGAGGTCGTCGACCCACCTCTCAGCAGTCCTGGGCGCGCTGGACTCCAGGACCCCGCTCCACGTGGCGCCCCTGGGCTCCGAGGGGATGCCTGCCCAGGAGGCCCGGCGGCTCTACGAGAGGGCCGTCGACTCGGGGCTTAAGTACGTGTACATCCACGGCGACCCGTGGGAGAGGTACTCAGTCACCCACTGCCCCAGCTGCGGGGTGCCCCTGGTGGAGAGGCTGGAGGGCAGGGTCTCGGCGGTGGCCCTGGAGGATGGGCGGTGCCCCAAATGTGGGGGTAGGGTAGACATTATAGGGTTGAAACCTATACCCAAGCGTAGAGTAGTGTGGCTCCTGGAGGAGGATATAGTATGGTGAGGCTCAAGGCCCGCGGCAGGCACATGAAGGAAGCCCTCCTGTGGAGGCCTGAGAAGGAGGGCTACGTCAGGTGCGACCTCTGCCACAGGAGGTGCCTCGTGGCGCCGGGCAGGTACGGTGTCTGCGGGGTTAGAAAAAACGTGGACGGCAAGCTGTACACCCTAGTCTACGGCCTCCTCTCAGCGGCGAATCTGGATCCTATAGAGAAGAAGCCCCTCATCCACTTCGAGCCCGGCTCCCAGGTGTTCTCAATATCGACCGTGGGCTGCAACTTCTACTGCAAGTTCTGCCAGAACTGGAGCCTCAGCCAGTCCAGGCTGGAGGAGGGCCTGTACGGCGACTACATGGAGCCCGAGAAGATAGTGGAGTACGCTGTCAGGGTGGGGGCCGACGGGATAAGCTACACCTACAACGAGCCCACCATATTCTTCGAGCTCATGCTCGATACAGCCAAGCTGGCCAAGAAGAGGGGCCTCTTCAACACAATGGTGACCAACGGCTACGCCACCCCCGAGGCCATAGAGATGCTAGCCCCCTACATGGACGCCGCCACCGTGGACTTCAAGGGCGCCGCTAACCGCGAGTTCTACAGGAAGCTCATGGGGGTGCCCGACCCCGAACCCATATTCGAAACCCTCCTCGAGATGAAGCGCCACGGAATATGGGTGGAGATAACCAACCTGGTGGTCCCCGAGCACGGCGACGACCCGGAGGACCTCAGGAGGCTCGCCGGGTGGGTGGCGGAGAACCTGGGCGAGGAAACCCCCTTCCACCTTCTCCGCTTCCATCCGGACTACATGTTGAGGGACGTCCCCCCAACACCCGTCGAGACGCTGGAGAAGCTGGCCAAAATAGCCCAGGACGAGGGGCTCAAACATGTCTTCATAGGCAACGTCTGGGGACACCCCCTAGAGAACACCTACTGCCCCAACTGCGGCTACCCGGTGGTGGAAAGGCAGGGCTTCTACGTAACAGCGTGGAGGCTCGGGGAGGGCAACAAGTGCCCCAGGTGCGGCTACCGGGTGAAGATCAAGGGCAGGTTCCACGGATCCAGGCCCAGGAGACTGTTCTTCTTCTAGCCTAACCTCAGGGACTGTTACGACACCGGCCCAGGTCAAGGCCGGGGAGCACGGCCCTGCGGGAACACACTAATAATCCCGGCAAGCCATAGTGGGTTGGGGCAGCCGGATTGTACTTCATCGTGGTCCTAGGCACCGCTGGTTCTGGGAAGTCCTACATAACTGCAGCGCTGGCCGACTGGATGGAGGACAACGAGCTCAGCGTCGCCAGAGTGAACCTGGACCCTGCGGCCGAGTGGATCCCCTACACGCCCGACGTTGATGTCAGGAACTACGTGGACGCGCGAGACCTGATGGCCAAGATGGGGCTGGGACCCAACGGGGCGCTTGTCGCAGCCGTGGACATGATGGTCTCACACCTGGAGTCCCTGGTCAACGAGATCAGGGAGACAGAGGCCAACTACGTGATCCTCGACACTCCCGGACAGATGGAACTCTTCGCCTTCCGCTCCACAGGCCCAGTGGTGCTGTCCAGCATAATCGGCGGCGCCAGGAGCGCTGGCGTCTTCCTGGTAGACCCCCTATTCGCGTCAAGGCCTTCCAGCCTCCTCTCGGTGCTCCTCCTATACACCTCGGTGAGGGTCAGGGTCAACATGCCGCTGGTCCCGGTGCTGAGCAAGGCTGACATAGTGTCGGCCAGCGCTATCCAGGAGATCAGGAGGATGCTGGAGGAGCCCCCCTACTTCGAGGACCGCCTCTACCAGGAGGGCGTGGAGCCTGGGATAGTTGAGGTGGCCAGAAGCCTGACCGAGGCATACGCCGCCGGTGAGAGCATGGTGGAGCTTGTGGAGGCCTCCGCCAAAACCATGGCCGGGATAGACGCCGTCTACGCTGCACTGCAGCAGGTCCTGGTGGGCGGTGAGGACTACTTGACGGAGGAGCCCTCGCCCAGAATCTGACGTTCATGGCTATGGTTAACTTTTAGCGCTCCGGGCAAACCTTAATAATTACGGCTCACAAGTTTGCGGCCGAGCATTATGTTTAGCAAGGAGTGTTTACGTTTCAGGGTGGATGAAGGTTGGAGGCCCAGAGCACCAGCAGCATAGAGGTGTTCTTCAAGCCCCGCAGCATAGCCGTGGTGGGGGCGTCACCCACGCCGGGGAGGCTAGGCTACGTGGTAGTCCAGAGACTGCTGAACAGGTATAAGAAAGGGAAGGTGTACCCGGTCAACCCCAAGTACGGCGAGGTGCTGGGACTCAAGTGCTACAGGAGCGTCGAGGAGATACCGGGGCCCGTGGACCTAGCCGTGGTGCTGGTGCCAGCGCCCCTGGTGCCCGGCGTAGTGGAGAGCTGCGTGAGGAAGGGCGTGCGAGGAATAATAATAATAAGCGGGGGCTTCGCCGAGACGGGGCCCGAGGGCGCCAAGCTGGAGGAGAAGATAAGGGAGACCATACGCGGCACGGGGACCAGGGTGATAGGCCCCAACTGCATAGGGGTTCTCGACCTCCACGGCGGGATGGACACCTTCTTCCTCCCCGAGGAGAAGATGATGCGACCCCCGCCCGGCGACATAGCGATCATAAGCCAGAGCGGAGCCCTTCTCTCAGCCATGCTGGACTGGGCCGCCCACATGGGAATAGGCGTCTCCAAGGCGGTCAGCTATGGCAATAAGATCGACGTCGACGAGGTCGACATGCTCGAATACCTGGCCAACGACCCGGAGACCCGGGTCATAGTGATCTACGTGGAGGGGCTGCGACCCGGCCGCGGCAAGGCATTCATAGAGGCAGTGAGGCGCATCGTGAGGGAGAAGCCCGTCATAGTGTTAAAGGGCGGCAGGACGGAGCGCGGAGCCGTGGCGGCAGCCTCCCACACCGCAGCCCTCGCCGGGAGCTATGAGGTCTTCAGGGCGGCGCTGAGGCAGGCCGGCGCCATAGAGGCCGTCGACGTGGTCGACGTGTTCGACCTGGCCAAGGCGCTGACCATGCAACCCCCAGCTAGGGGCGACAGGGTGGCCGTGATAACAAACGCCGGCGGCCCCGGCGTCATGGCCACCGACGCCCTAGAGAGCCTGGGTCTAAGGGTGCCCCTGCTCTCCGAGGAGCTCCAGGCTAGGCTGAGGGAGAGGTTTCCGCCCTTCTACTCGGTTAAGAACCCTGTAGACGTGACCGGCGGGGGGAGCAACGAGGACTACAGGCACGCCATAGAGGTGGTGGCCCGCAGCGACGAGGTGGACGCCCTCCTAGTGGTGGCCCTCATCCACCCGCCCGGCTTCAGCGCCGAGCTGGCCGACATCATAGCGGAGGCGACCAAGGGCACAGGCAAACCCGTGGTAGCCATGAGCTTCGGCGGAGGGGAGACATCGGTGCTTAGGGGGAAGCTTGAAAAGAGCGGAATACCAGTCTACGAGACGGTCGAGAGGGCCGCCAGGGCCCTCTGGGCCCTCTACAGGTACGGCAAGGTGCTGGGGGTAGCGCGTTGAGCGTCAGGAAGATCATCGAGGAGGCCTTGAGGGAGGGGCGGAGCAAGCTCCATGAACACGAGGCCATGGCCGTTCTCAGAGAGTACGGGTTCCCCGTCCCCGAGGTCGCCCTGGCCAGGTCCAGGGACGAGGCCGTCGAGGCCGCTGTGAGGATCGGGTTCCCCGTAGTCCTCAAGATCGTGTCGCCCAGCATAGTGCATAAGAGCGACGTGGGCGGCGTCGTACTGGGCCTAGAGACGGAAGAGCAGGTGGCTGAGGCCTACGACAGGATCCTGGCCAACGTGGAGAAACACGCACCTGGCGCCGAGGTGGTGGGGGTCCTGGTCCAGAGGATGGTGCCCAAAGGGTTGGAGGTCATCGTTGGCGCCACCAGGGACCCCATATTCGACGCCGTCGTCATGTTCGGCCTTGGAGGAATATTCGTCGAGGTTCTCAGGGACGTGTCCTTCAGGGTCACCCCCGTGTCCAAAGAGGAGGCCTTCGAAATGCTGGGCGAGATCAAGGCCAGCAGGCTCCTCGACGGCTACAGGGGCATGCCGCCCAGGGATAAGGATGCACTAGCAGACATCATTGTGAAGGTGTCCCGCCTCATGGACGAGGTGAAGGAAATAAAGGAGCTCGACATGAATCCGATAATGTCCTACGAGAAGGGCGCCGCCGTGGCGGACGCCAGGATCATAGTTGATGGGAGGTCGTAACCCTGTGGAAGCGGAGGACCTGCTGCTCGAAAAAATAACAAGCCTTAGGGACGAGATCCGGCGGCTCAAGGAGCGGAGGTTCGCCCTCATAGACGAGGTCACCAGCCTCAGGCAGGAGAGGCGGAGCCTCATCGAGAGGCACAAGGAGCTCATAGCCGAGGTCAAGGACCTGAGGCAGAGGAAACGGGAGATCCAGGAGAAGCTGGCCGAGCTGAGGGAGCAGAGGGCCAAGCTCGGCGAGCAGCTGAGGGGGCTTCTCGACCAGATAAGGGAACTCCGACAGCAAGCCATGGGCGTCTCGGAGCCCAAGGTCTCCATAGCGTCGCTGCGGAGGAGGATAGAGGAACTGGAGTGGAAGCAGCAGACCAGCGTCCTCAGCCTGGAGGAGGAGAACGAGCTAATACGCCGGATAGCCAGGCTCGAAGCCCTGCTGGAACGCGTCATACAGATCAGGAAGGAGAAGAAGCAGGCCCAGATAACCCTCGCCGAACTCAAGGCGGAGCTCAACGCCGTTAGGCTGGAGATACGGGACGTCAACGCCAAGCGGGCCAAGCTCAGGGAGGAGCTGGGCAGGGTTAAGGCCAGGATAGAGGAGGTCAGCAATCAGCTCGACGAGCTCTCAGCCAGGATAGACGGGCTGAAGAAGGAGATCGAGGAGAGATCCTCCAGGATAGACCAGCTCCAGCAGGAGATCTCGAAGCTCTACGAGGAGATGAGGGAGGCGCAGGCCAAGCTCCGCCAGATAAGGGAGGAGAGGGAGAAGCAGAAGGTCTCGGCGATCCTGGAGAAGAAGAGGAGGGAGGCCGAGGAGAAGCTGAAGAGGGGCGAGAGGCTCACCCTCGAGGACCTCAAGGTCCTCTACGGGGAGAGCAGCGAGGAGTAGCCTCCCAACCCTTAATAGCCCTGCCAAGGTAAATAGATCTACGAGGAGCGTCGTGCCCAGCAGGGTTCTAGAGAAGCCCAGGCCACTGGCCTACCACGTCGTCAGAGGTAGACGCGTAGCCATAAGGAGGGCCTGCCCAGGCGACAGGGACGAGATGATAAGGTTCTACAACAGGCTCAGCGCCGAGACCCTCTACAACAGGTTCATGTCCATCATAAGGTACTTCGACACCTACGTGGACAGGCTCCTATCCGACTCCAGGACCCTGGTGCTTGTCGCCGAGGACGTGGAGACGGGCGAGATAGTCGGGGTAGCCGAGGCTGTGGGCGACGAGAAAGGGGAGGCGGAGTGCGGCATAGCGATCCTGGAGAGCTACCAGGGCGCAGGCCTGGGCACAGCCATGGGCCAGGTGTTCCTCCGGGAGGCTAGGAAGGAGGGCTTTAAGAAGCTGTACGCCTACATGCTGGCCAGCAACCTTGCGCCCCTCAAGCTGGCCAGGAAGTTCGGGGCTAGGATCACGGGGCGCCACGGCGATATGCTGAGGGCCGAACTCGTCATATCGGGCGACGATGGTTAACTCCTGTTAAGACATTTTTTATAAACTACTAGTAGCCTCTATTTAGATTTGGAGCCTAGTAGCATGCCTGGAAAGGTTCTCGTGACCGTCATAGACCTGGATGACGATCTGGGGGAGCACGGGATAGAGACCCCCATCATCGGCTGGGACAACGTGCTCAAGGCGGCCCTCGCCTACGCTATTAAGAAGCCCGAGGACTCGGATCTCAACGCCCTCTTCGCGGGCCTCCAGGTGTACCAGCAGCTGAAGAGGGAGGGTCAGGACGTCGAGATCGCCGTTGTCTCGGGCAGCTCTAGGAACGAGATTGAGGCCAACTTCACGGTCAGGAAAAAGCTGGAGGAGGTAATGTCCAAGCTGGGCAGCGTCGAGGGCGTAGTCATAGTGAGCGACGGCGTGGAGGACGAGCAGGTTGTACCGGTGCTTCAGTCCATGGTGCCTATCCTGGGGGTCAGGAGGGTGATAGTGGAGCAGCTGAGGGGCGTCGAGGAGACTTATATCCTGATAGGCAGGTACATTAAGAAGGCCCTCGTGGAGCCCAGGTTCTCCCGCCTCTTCCTAGGTGTGCCGGGCCTCATACTGCTCTCCATGGCCATGCTCTCCCTCCTAGGCCTCCTCGAGTACGCCAAATTCGTGGTCCTCCTCCTAGTGGGCTCAGCCATGGTGGTCAGGGGCTTCAACCTGGAGGAGAGGCTGGAGGGCTTCTGGCACGCGTCGCCGGTCATGTTTATATCCTATGTCCTCTTCCTCCTCCTCATCGCGGCCGCGCTGGGCGTGACCTACTACACGCTGAACAGGGGCCCGGTCACGGTGCCCGAAGTAGGCAGCCTCCTGGGCTACGTGGCGCCCCTCACAGGTTTCGCCTTCTTCTCCATACTCATAGGGAGGACGGTGACCAAGCTGCTGGACAGGGAGTTCAGGATCTGGTTCGAAATACTAGGCATGGTGCTAATAATAATCGTGGTTACAGCCCTGGCAAGGCTCTCCTCGGCCCTCAGGTCGCTGAGCCCCAACCCAACGCCGAGCGACATTGTGAACGCCTTCGTGGAGTCAGGCGCCTTCAGCATAATGCTGGGAGGCATAGCGGTGGTAGGCCTCCTAACACTGGTGGCCAGGGTTGTGGAAAGGAGGATGTTCGAGGAGGAAGAGGGCCTGGCCCAGCAGGTCCAGGACTAGCGTCCGAACCTCCTCTGCCTCCTCTGGTACGACCTTATGGCCCTCCACAAGTCTATCCTCCTGAACTCTGGCCAGTAGGCGTCGCAGAAGTAGAGTTCGGAGTAAGCGGACTGCCAGAGAAGGAAGTTGCTTATCCTTTCCTCCCCCGACGTCCTTATTATCAGGTCGGGGTCCGGTGCCTCCGACGTGTAGAGGTACTTGCGGAACCTCTCCTCGTCCAGCTCTTCGGGCCTCACCCTCCCGTTGACGGCGTCCTCTGCGACCCTCTTCACGGCGTCCAGTATCTCCTGCCTCCCCCCGTAGCAGAGGGCTATGTATAGTAGGGGGCCGCCGTGGCCCGACGTCTCCATCTCTACGCGTTCGGCCAGCTCCATGACGTCGGGGGGCACCAGCTCCCTCCTCCCGATCACCTTAATCCTCACCCTCCTCTCCCGGATCTTGGGGTCGGAGAGCAGCTCCTCGAAGCCCCGCCTGGCCAGCTCGAAGAGGTGGCGCCTTTCCTCCGGGCTCCTGTAGAGGCAGTTCTCCGACGACATGGCGTATATCGTCACAGTCTCCACACCTAGCTCCCATATCCAGTCCAGAACCTTCCTCATTTTCTCGTAGCCAGCCCTATGGCCGAAGAATGTCTCCAGGCCCCTGAGCCTCGCCCATCTACGGTTGCCGTCCGGGATTATGGCTATGTGGCGGGGCATGTCGCCTCCCCTGATCTGTCGCCAAAGCCACTTCTCGTAAACACCATATACTGGGCGCAGCAAGGCTCTGGCGACGCTCTGGAGGAGGCCCTGCAAAACCGCTAACCTCACCCTTCCTGATTGTACGCGCTACTTTATAATTGGTGCTCTCACATAACCCGGGCACGGGTGCATGTATGGAGACCGTCGCAGTGGGCTCCGGAAACGTGGTGAAGGTCAGGGCCGTGGAGAAGGCGTGGGTCCTCAAGGCATCGGCCAGGGTGGAGGGATTCAGCGTGGAGAGCGGCGTTTCCAGGCAGCCCGTGGGGGTTTCGGAGATCCTGAGGGGCGCCCTCAACAGGGCCAGGGAGGCCCTCAGGGTCAGCGGCTACGACTACGGTGTAGGCGTAGAGGCTGGGCTACTCCCCTTCCCCTCCTCCTCAGGATACATAGATGTCCAGGTGGCTGTCATCTTGGGGCCGGGCGGCAGGGTGTCGCTGGGCCTCTCGCCTGGCTTCGAGCTCCCGAGGACCTGGGTCGGCGAGATACTACTTGGGGGGAAGGAATTGGAGGAGGTCGCCATCCGCAGCCTGGGGGTCGACAGGATAGGGGAGAAGATAGGGGTCATAGGCAGGCTCACCATGGGCGCCGTGACCAGGACCGATCTCACCTACCAGGCCGTAGTTATGGCCCTGCTGCCCTGGATAAACCCCGAGATCTACGGACCCCCGGCCAGGGTGGAGGAGCTGGAGAGGCGGATACAGAGTCAAGTATTTTAGGTATCGCTAACCGGATAAACCCGCCAGGTGGGAGACATGAGCTACTACCAGGGCAACGACCTCAAAAAACCGAGCGGCGGCAAGAAGAGGAGGCACCGCAAGGTTAAAAGGAAGTATGAGCTGGGCAGGCCTCCGGCCGAGACCATCCTGGCCCACAGCGACGTGAGGAAGATCCAGAGGGTGCGGGGCGGCAACGTGAAGGTCAAGCTTAGGAGAGCCGCCTACGCCAACGTGACCGACCCTGAAACAGGCAAAACCCAGAAGGTCAGGATTCTCAGGGTCATCGACTCCAGGGCCAACCCGGACTACACTAGGAGGAACATCATAGTCAAAGGAACCATTATAGAGACGGAGCTCGGCAGAGCCATGGTCACCTCGAGGCCAGGCCAGGACGGCGTCGTCAACGCCGTTCTAGTCAAGTAGCCCAGCCAGGTTTCCCACACCTCAGTAGCCTCCATTCGCCCTCTGTCCCTATAGGTGGGTGTCCTTGACCAGGAAGGAGTATAGAGGCGAACGGGTCACCGTCTGGCCCGTATATATAGACTCGTCGGCCAGGAGAAGTGGCGGCAGGAAGATCCCTCTATCCGAGGCTGTCAGAAACCCAACCGTCGAGGAGATAGAGGAGGCCGCTAGGCAGCTGGGCCTCGATCCCGAGGTCGTGGAGGCCCGGTACCCCAGGGCCTGGTGGAAGTACGATAGGGCCGTTCTGGTCAGGAAGGCAGGCTCCAAGCTGGGAACCCTCCGCATATTGGCCCGTAAGGTCTCCGAGCTCAGGGCTTCTAAGAAGAGGTTCTAGCGGTAATACCCTGTCTCGAACCCCTCCGGACGTACCTGGATCCATGTGGCTTTACCCTTTAATATCGTAATACCAATAGTAATACTGTGGTATCACGCGCCCGGGGGGTCTCCTTGCTCCGGCTAGGCCCAGTGGTTAAACGAGCGAAGCCAGGACTCCTGCTCGTCGAGTTCGAGGGAGGGAAGCTGCCGAGGCTTGGAGCCAGGGTCTACGACTCCAGCAGAAACCTTGTCGGCAGTGTGGCCGACATTATAGGGCCCGTGGAGAGGCCTTTCATAGTTATCAAGCCCCGGGAGGGGGCCGTCCTCGAGGAGGGCATGGTTCTCTATGTCGAGGCCCCCAGGCCTAGGAGGGGCCGTGGAAGACGCCCCGGGCGCGGTAAGAGGAGGAGGGGTGGTAGGAAATGAGTGTCGAGGGAGTAGGTACCCCCGGGGCACACCGCGCCGCATGCCCCGAGTGTGGCTCCATCGGGTCACTGATTTACGACTATTCCAGGGGAGAACTGGTATGCTCTAAGTGTGGATGCGTCGTGGAGGAGCACGCGGTGGTCCAGGAGCCTGAGTGGAGGGTCTTCGGCCCCGAGGATAGGGAGAGGAGGAGCAGGGTTGGCCCCCCGATCACCGAAAAGGTGCACGACAAGGGGCTAACCACGGTCATAAAGATGCGGGATGTGAACAGGATCCGCAACACGAGGATCAGGGCTAAGATGGCCAGGCTGGCCAGGCTCCATGAGAGGATGCGTGTTAGCAAGTCCCAGAGGAAACACGTGACCTTGCTGGCCACCCTCAACAGGGTGAGGTCCAAGCTTAACCTCCCCCAACACGTCGTAGAGGAGGCTGGCAGGATACTGCACATGATCTTCAACGCCTCGTCATCCATCAGGAAGACCGACATAGACAACTACGTGGCTGCCGCCATCTACCTCGCCGCCAAGAGGCACCGCCTGCCATTAACGCCCAAGGACTTGGTGAAGGCGCTGAACCTGAGCAGCATCCAGGACGTGTGGGACGCTGAGACCAAGATCAGGTTCAAGCTCGGGATCAAGGTGAAATACCGCCCCATGAAGCCGGCCGAGTATGTTCCCAGGATAGCGTCGAAGCTGGGGCTTCCGGGCCACGTTCAGATGGAGGCGATGAAGATACTGAAGCTGGCCGAGGAGACCGGTGTTTCGGCCGGGAAGAACCCTATAGGCATGGCTGCTGCCGCCGTTTATCTTGCCAGCATATTCCTCGACGAGAAGAGGACCCAGAAGGAGGTGGCGGAGAGCATAGACCTCACAGAGGTAACCGTGAGGAACAGGTATAGGGACCTGGTGGAGAGGTTCCTTATAGAGATTGAAGTATAGCCAAAACGGTTAGAGCATTATATTACCTTTCATCTACGAGTAGTTTTTTACAATCGTAAAGCACCACGTTAATCTGGGACGTTAAAAAATATATTAGGTCCCGGACACATTATTAGACAGGGGTTACACCGCCATCCGCCGCCTAATGATGTACGGGTGGGACGACTGAACGGGTGGACCGAATGTTGACGCCGAAGTTGGAGGAACAGGCCATCGAGCTGATAAAAAGCCGGGGCGAGGAGGGGCTCTACCAGAACGAGCTCTGGAAGCTCCTGAAAATAGACAGCAGGGAGGGCTCCAGGCTGACCCTGCGTCTTCTCAAGAAGGGCATAATAGTTAGGGAGCCCGTAGTGCATAACGGGAGGAAGACCTACAAACTCTACTATGTTAGGCCCAAGATACCGGAACTCATGGTCAGCATCGAGAAGATCAGGGATGTTCCGTGCTTCCGATGCACCTACGACTCCAAGTGCAATCCCGGCAACTTCCACAACCCGGAGACCTGCCCCTTCCTCACAGCATGGATAAAAGAGCAGGTTGAGAAGCTCAAGGCTCTGGAGCTGGTCAGCTAGCGTGCATGTCTCTCCACAACTCTTCTAACCTCTTCGAGCGGCGCATCCGTCTTAACCGCCCTAGGGTCGAAGTGGCTAACCACAGCGCTGTACCCCATGCCCTCCAGCACCGCGGCGACCAGCTTGGGGCTCGGCATGTTGATCCTCATCCTCCCGCACAACTCGTCTATCCTAACGTAGGGGTTTTCTATGCCACACTCCACGCTGAGCTTCTCCAGTAGAGTCCTGATCCTATCCATTGTTTCAAGGTAAGGGAGATCCTCTAGGCTGCCCAGCATCCTGGCCACCAGATCCCTATCGCAGAGGCTGCCGAGCCACATGGGCCCTCCTAGTGCTAGGGGGGAGCCGCAACGCGGGCATTCCCCGGGGATCCGGGGAGGCGCTGGGTAGCCCCTCAGCGCCTCCCGGTGAAGGCATTCGTCGCAATAGGCGTAGAAGCCCATTACTCCGAGGGCCTCGTCGGTCCTTCTGGCGCCCCTCTCCACAAGGAAGTAAGCCCTGTAGTAGTGGTCGGCATAGTAGGCAAGAATAGGTTTCGCGGAGAACTCCCTCATGGCGGCCCTCCTAACCACTGCGCCGACCAGTATCCTGAGGCCAGCCTCCTTGTCGAAGTCGCTCCTCAGGGGTGCGGCGCCGTATCTTCTTATACAGGCCGCCCTATGGGTGCCGACTAGGGGCGCCGTGTCGGTAGCCGTTATCGCTAGGACCCCGCCCCTCCTGAGGGCCCAGAGAGCCGCGTCGACATAGTATATGGGGGAGCCGAATGGGTCCAGGTCTATGTAGTGGTACGATCTGCCCTCGCCCTTCAGCTTGTAGAGCAGTGCGTTGGCGTCCATCTTATGGGCCTCGGCGAGGCCTGCCAGCCCGTTGAGCTCCAGGTTCCTCTCTATGAGCCTGTGGGCCTCGGGGTCAGCGTCGTTGAGGACCAGCTCCGCTACTCCGGGCGTCTCCAGGGCCAGCCTTATACCCCTCACCCCGGTGCCTGCTAGGGGCTCCGCCACCCTGAGGCCCGTCTGGCCTTTGAAGAATGTGTAGATGAAGAGCACGGCCACGTCACGGTTGAACACCATCCTGGGGTTGTAGAATACGGGAGCCCAGGACGGCTCCACGGCGCCGTCGGGGCGTCTATACTTCTCCAGGTTGGGCGCCCAGAACCTGGCCTTCCCCTCCCTCAGCAGCACGTAGTCTCCGCTACTCATGACTCATCCTTGGAGAAGAAGGGTGTAGCCCTGTAAATAGGTTCAGCGCCGGAGGAGCAGGTCCAGCGCCTGGAGGGCTCTGCGCCGGGCCTCATCCCTCGAGTAGGGTTCCACCACTATCCTCGCCGCGTCGCGGAGGAGCCCGAGGATCTCGGGATCCCTTAGCCTGAGGTGGGCGACCACTATGAAGGGTTTCCCGGACTTGAGTGCCCCGATCATGGCGGATCTGAGCTCGGGGAGCCGGAGCTCCATGGGGCCTATCTCGTCTATTGCTACAATGTCGGCGTCCCGCACGGCGCGTTCCAGGGCCACGAGGCCCACGGAGAGGGCTTCATCCCTGCACACATGGTACTTGCCTATCCTGGGCCCGTCGTAGCAGCCATCCACTCTGGCCAGCCAGGCCTCGGCTCCGCCCCATATGTCGACTATCCTGAATCCAACCCTGCTACCGGCCCGGCGGACCTCGGGGCATATGAAGCCGCCGACCCTGAGGCCCCGGCTCCGCGCAGTTTCGACAAGCTGGTTGAAAAGCGTGGTTTTGCCGGAGCCGGGCCTACCCGTTATCACTACCCCCTTCAAGGTCGACCAGCCTGCCCCTGAGCTCGGAGAACCTGTATACCCTTATCCCGGCGCCCTCCAGGTCCTTGGCCAGATCCTTCTTGTCCACCAGCGCCACCGCCTCAGCCCTTATGGTCTCAGCCAGCTCCACGACCTCTATGCTTCTCTCGTAGATGTTCTTGTCGTAGCCGTGCTTCACCACGATCGTTATGCTCCTCCCCTCCCTAGAGGCAGCTATGTCTAGTGGTGCCCTGCTGGCGTGGGCCGCCCTATACCCCCTGGACCTTAGGGACTCGAGGAGCTCGCCTTCCAGCCTCGAGTGGGGCCTGCCGTACTCCTCCGGATCCACCTCGGCGTCGCGGAACAGGTTGACGGGAACCATTATATCCTCGCCAAATATGTTCACCAGCTTCTCGGCCTGGGGGAGGGTGGGGTCCATGGAGCCCCTCTCATACTCGTATATGGTTTTCCTGGAAACACCTATAGTGTAGGCTATGTCGCCGAGGCTCAGGCCCTTCTCGAGCCTCTTGGACCTGAGCTTCTCGGGATCCACCTTTACGTAGTACTCGCCCCTCCTGAACCACACGTAGAAGCCGTCCTCCCTGAGGGCCTCCTCCAGGGTCGTGGCGGTGACTGTGGGGGTGTCGTACTTCTCGTATATGATGTAGTCCTCCAGCTCCACACCCCTTATCCTGGATGCCACAACAACGGGGGCCGCGTTGAGGGAGCTGGAGAGGGCCCTGAGCTCCTTTATGCTGTTGGAGGAGAGGTCGGCGGCGTCCTCGGCTATCCTTATGAATATCCTCTTCTTCCCGCTACTCCACGCCACGATGTCTATGCAGCGGGTCCTGCTGGGAGGGTAGCCTATCACAGCGTACCTGTAGCCGTGGCGGCGAAGAGTCCTAGCCACCCTCTCCATCAGCACCTCCGCTGTTTCAGAACCCCTCCTCATCCTCCCTGCCTCTCCCGCTACCGGGTTCCTCTATAGATAGTAGAGACACGAAGATGAGACTCTTATAGTTTTTGAGGAGCCTAGCTAGCTCATCGCCCGTGATCTGGGGGTCGGGGTCGAGCCGCAGCCCTCTCCCCAGGAGCACCTCCACCGCCCTTAGCGTCCACCGATCCCCCTTCACCTCGAAGCCGGGCCCCGCCTTCAGCACCACCAGGGGGAGTTTGACGAAGCCGTGCAGGTACCATGGAAGGTCCTCGGCCATGCGGCGCAGCTCGTCCACGTCTATGTCGTGCAGCGTCCCGTCCTTGAGGAGCACCTGGGGCCTCCTCATGGAGAGTAGCTCGTGGAGCGTCCTCTGCTCCGCTGGCAGTGAGCCTGTGAGGGTCCTGACATCATGCAGGTACTTGGCGTACACCGCCTTGAAGCTCCTCTCGCCACTCAAGGATCCCATACCGCTGGGGAACGTGTTTTAGGCAGGGGCCGAAAAACGCTACTTCCTCCGGTACCTGGCGTAGACCATGGCGTGGTCCTTGTCGTAGGGCTCCAGGTGGACCACGTCTATTATCTCGAACCCGTTCTCCTGGAGGGTTTCGATCTCCCTCTTGTACACCTCGCTGGGCTCCTTGGTCACGTCTATGCTCCTCGCCTTGATGGCCAGCAGGAGGTAGCCGCCGTCTCTGAGGAAGAACTTGGCGTTGTGGGCCACCAGGCTGGCTTGCTCGGGCTGGGCCACGTCGGCGTAGATCCCGTCCACCGTGCCGACCACGTGCCTGTACTTCTCGGGGAACCTGGCGTCGCCGAGGATCGGGTAGAGGTTGGGCCTCTCCTCCGCCACGACGACGAACTCCCTCATGACCCTTGGGGCGAACTCGACGCCGAATATCACGCCGCCGGGGCCCACTATGTCGGAGACGTGGCTGGGCGTGGTGCC
>WAQK01000016.1 GCA_015520265.1 Pyrodictiaceae archaeon
GTCTCGACTGGGCTCCAGGGCTTGCCCAGCTTGAGGAAGCCGTCGCGGTCCACCTGGATCCCCAGGGCCTTGGCCAGTTTCTCGAGCCCGTTGCTGGGCAGAACCGAGGGTGCCAGGACTATCATGTCGTACTCGCGCTCCTCCACCGTGCTCCTGAGGGTGTCCTCGAACACGGCGACGAGTCTGCCGTTCTTCTCGCGCACCTCGGCCAGCCTGCCCCTGATGATCTCGACGCCCTCCTCTAGAGCCCTC
The DNA here is from genome assembly GCA_015520265.1 of Pyrodictiaceae archaeon. Classification (GTDB taxonomy): domain Archaea; phylum Thermoproteota; class Thermoprotei_A; order Sulfolobales; family WAQK01; genus WAQK01. The sequence goes on from WAQK01000016.1 coordinate 253, forward strand.
TTGTAGAAGTGCTCGAAGCCCTTCCCGTAGGCCCTGATGTCCATGAATAGCGCCGTGACGTGTTTGACTCCGTGCTCCTTGGCCTGGATCGACTGTTTCAACGTGTACATGCAGCAGAACCTGGAGCAGTACTCGGCGTGCCTCACGTCTCTGCTGCCGACACAGGTTACGAAGAGCAGCTTCTCGACGTGTTTCCCATCGCTGGGCCTTAGGATTTCGCCCTCAGTGGGGCCGGAGGCGTTGAGAAGCCTTTCGAACTCGAGGCCTGTGAGGACGTCGGGGTACCTGCCATAGCCGTACTCGGGTATCTTGCTGGGGTCCATGAGGTCGTAGCCAGCTGCGACCACGATGGCGGCTACGCGCTTCTTGACGATCTTGGGCTTCATTGTGAAGTCTATGGCTCCGACCTCGCAGGCCCTTATGCAGCGGTCGCAGGGCATGTATCCGGGCGGGTCGTTGAGACAGTTCTGGATGTCTATCACGTACCATCCGGGCTCGGCCTGTGGGAAGGGCAGGTATATGGCCTTCCTGAGGCTTATCCCGCCATCAACCTCGAAGGGCACTGCGACGGGGCACTCCTCGGAGCACTTGCCGCACTTGGTGCAGTCACTGGTCACGTAGCGGGGCCTCTGGTATATGGTGACCTCGTAGTTGCCGGGCACGCCCTGGAGGTCTATGACCTCCGCCAGGGTTATGACCTCTATGTTGGGGTGCCTGATGGCGTCGCCTATCTTGGGTGCCTCGATACAAATGGAGCAGTCCAGTGTGGGGAAGTTTTTGTCCAGCAGCGCCATGACGCCGCCTATGACGGGGCCTCTTTCCACCAGGACTACCTTGGCACCCGCGTTGGCTGCGTCGAGGGCTGCCTGGATCCCGGCGATTCCTCCCCCTATTATGAGTATGGTGTCACTCCCCTCCACGGCTATGCGCCTCCCACAGCTTCTTGCCCTCCTCGTAGGCCCGGAGGTTCAGGTCGAGGTACTTGCGCTTGATGCGCTGGTGCAGAGTTTTGAGGAGGGCCTCCTCGGGGACAAGGTTAAGCATGGAGTTAAGGAAGCCGAGCAGGACTATGTTGGCTGACAGCCTTAGGCCGACCTTTATGGCTGTCTTGAAGGCTGGCACCCCTATCTGGGTGACGCCCTCTATGGGGACCGGGTCTACCAGGTCCTGCTCGTAGATGATTATGCCTCCCTTCCGGACGTTGTCGTGCTCCAGGTCGTAGGTCTCCTGGGTCGTTGATACCAGGACATCGGGATACTTGAATATCGGGTAGTCTATGGGTTCGTCTGAGACTATAACGTCGGCCCTGCTCCACCCGCCCCTCTGGGCGGGGCTGTAGCCTATTACCATGACTGCCTCCTTGCCGGCATGTACTGTGGCAGCTGTGCCTATGATGTTGCCGAGGGTCAGTATGCCGTGGCCCCCGGCGCCTATGAGGCGGAGCTTAACCTCTCCCACCGCCACCACCCCGGATCTTCTCCATGAGTTCACGGTACCTGGTCTGGTAGGATGGCCTGTCCCTGCGGACGAAGTTGCCGAGAACTATGGGCTGGTCGGGATCCGTGGAGAGCCCTACCTTGGAGAGGTCGGCGTCGTGGTCTATGACGCACCGCTTCCTGAAGTGTTTAAGCATCTCGAGCGGGGGGATGTTGTTCATCTCGCCGAAGATGAGGCAGGGGCTAACCACCTCTATGAAGGCGAAGCCGTCTATCTTGAACATCTCCTGTATCGCCCTTGTTAGCTCCCTGTCGTGGAGGGGTGTCCACCTAGCCACGAAGTTGGCCCCCAGGGCTGCAACCATGTAGGGGACGTTGAAGGTGCCCTCGATGAACCCGTAGGGCGACGTGAGGGTTCTGGCGCCGTTGGGGGTTGTGGCGCTGTACTGGCCGCCGGTCATCCCGTAGGTGAAGTTGTTGATCATGATTACGTTGATGTCGTCGTTCCTCCTGACGGCGTGGATGAAGTGGTTGCCTCCTATGGTTAGGAGGTCTCCGTCGCCGCTGAACACTGTTACCTCTAGGTCTGGCCTAGCCGTCTTGAGGCCGACTGCGAAGGGTATGGGTCTCCCGTGGGTTACGTGGTAGCCGTCGAGCCTCATGTAGCCAGCGGCTCTGCCGGAGCAGCCTATCCCTGACACTATGATGTGCTTTTCCACCGGTATGTCTGACTTGAGGATGGCCTCTGCGTAGCATTTCAGCGCGACGCCTATTCCGCAGCCGGGGCACCATATGTGGGGGAACCTCTCTGTCCTGAGGAGGCTTCTGATCTCGTCGGTCCTGGTCCTTTTGACTAGTTCGAGCCTGCTCACCGCGGGTACACCTCCTTGATTTTTGCAAGGATAGTCTCGGGCGGGGGAACCGTGCCGGGCGCCCAGGTCATGGAGTGTATCTTGACGAGGTTGGCGAAGTGTTCCTTAACCACGCGGACCATCTGGCCCATATTGATCTCCACCACCAGTATGTCGGCGCCCCTCTCCACGTGTTTCCTTAGGGCCCAGTGAGGGAAGGGCCACGCGGTCTTCGGCCTGAAGAGGCCGACCTTTAGGCCCTCCCTCTTGGCCTCCCTTACAGCCCTCATGGCTGACCTGCTGGTTATGCCGAAGGCTACCACCACGAGTTCCGCGTCGTCTGTCTGGTGCTCCTCCCACTCGCCGATCAGTTTCTCGTTCTCTCTTACCTTCCTGACGAGCCTGGAGACCAGCTTCTGGGATACTTCGTGGCTGGTTGTCGGGTAGCCGCGGTCGTCGTGGGTTAGACCGGTGACGTGGATCCTGTAGCCCTCGCCGGCCACGGCCATGGGGGGTACCAGGTACTTGGAGTCGAAGGGCTTGAACATGTCCGGGGGCACCTCGGGCCTCTTCCTCTCAACGATCTCTATCTCCTCGTGGGGCGGGACAACGACTTTCTCTATCATCTGGCCCACGACCTGGTCGGCCAGAACTATGACTGGTATCCTGTAGGCCCACGCCGTGTTGAAGGCCTTTATGGTTAGGTCGAACATCTCCTGGGGGCTGTTGGGGAGGTATGCGACCACCTCGTAGTCGCCGTGGCTCCCCCACTTGGCCTGCATTAGGTCGCCCTGGCCCACTAGGGTTGGGAGCCCCGTTGAGGGTCCTCCCCTCTGGACATCCACTATGACGGCTGGGGTTTCCGTCATGGCTGCCAGGCCTATGCTCTCCATCATTAGGCTGAAGCCCGGGCCGCTGGTGGCTGTCATGGCCTTGACGCCGCCGTTGGCTGCCCCGAGCACGGCCATTATGCTGCCGATCTCGTCCTCCATCTGGATGAAGTAGCCGCCCACCTGGGGGAGCCTCCTGCTCATGAGGGCTGAGACCTCGTTGCTGGGTGTTATCGGGTATCCGGCGAAGAACCTGCACCCGGCTATGAGGGCGCCCTCGACGCAGGCGTGGTTGCCCCTCATGAAGTATACTCCCGGCTTCAGTAGGCCCTGGCTCAAGCGGATACCACCTCCGGGGGAACCCTGTTGGCTTCGTAGACCTGTATGGCTAGTTCGGGGCAGACCCTCTCGCACATGCCGCAGTCGACGCAGAGGTTCTCCATGCCTGGCTTGACCCTGGGGTACTGGTATCCCTGTTTGTTGATCTTGTCCGAGAACTCGAGGATGCCCTGGGGGCAGAACTCTATGCAGAAGCCGCACCCCTTACAGATCTCCGTGTCGATCACGACTTTGCCGACAGGCCGTAGAGAATTCTTGAGGTTGAGGGGCACCCTGCCCCGGACGCGGGGCGCCACCCTGCTGACGATGCGCCGGTTGTTTTCTTTAATTTGTGTAATAACAATTTTATCCAATTTTAACCACCGGTCCCACAATATTGTGATGCCATGAGAGTTGAAATAATTTACCATTACAATTGGGTCACAAATGTGGGATGTAGGGGAAGGAAAAGAAACCAGGGTGGTTAGGGCTGGCCCAGAACTATTAGGTGAACTATGCATCCCACGCTGCCCTGCGGCGTGATCAGGGCGCCCGTCCTGGCGCTGTAGGTTCCGGGCTCGATGCCTGGCTTCAACCTTACCAGTAGTATCGAGGTTTCGTTGCCCAGCTTCCTGATCTCTAGGTCCATCACTTGTCCAGGCGGCAGGGACTTGTCGGGAGGTATGCTCTGATAGATCATGGCTTCAGCCAGCCCCTCCAACGGCTTTATAGGCGGCCTGGGCTTGATGAGGGTGAGGTTGCCGTAGCTTCCCTCGGCTATCCATTCGATGGGTTCCACCTCCCTGATGTCGGGGATCCCGGCGACGGGTATGGCGAGGGTCTCGCCTGGCCTGGCTACAGCCACGATTACGGGTGGAGGCCCTGTGCCACGCGTATATTTTATCTCCACCTTGTCGAGGACCTTGCCGGTGGCCTTGTCCCTCACGGTGATCTCCAGGAACTGGCCTGGCTCCCTGCCCGATATGGAGACAAAGCCTATGAGGCGTCCCTGGTCCTGCTGGAGGGTTAGGCTGGCGGGGCCTGTGCGGGTCTCCTTCATGGGTGGGAAGATCTTGATGACGCTCCAGACCCTCCGGGCCTCGACCTCCGCTGTTGCCGGGTTGTCCACGTATATTATTAGTGGTATGGTTGCGTTGTCCGTCAAGGGTATGGGCAGGTTGGCGGCAGGTGCCAGTATGGATGCTGGCTTGGAGGAGCTGGCCACGCCTAGCCTCAGGAATGTTGTCCAGTGGTTCGCACGGTTTATCGTCGCTCCCTGGAACCCTTCCGGCGACTGGAGGGCCTGGGCCTCTAGTTCGGGTAGCGTCATCCTGACCCCGGCTGCGAGCAGTTCGCCGGTGGGCACTGTTGGTAGGACTAGGCCGTAGGAGAACTCGAGTAGCAGTCCTATGGATATGCCTGTTATCACCCTGACCGGCAGGGTGAGTACTCCTAGGAGGGTTCCCAGGATGCTTTCCCGCTTAACCTCCTCCAGGCCCAGCCATATGACCGATGTGGGGCCTGGCGGGGAGCCTGAGACGACTACGTAGAGGTTCCTGTTGCTGGTGGTGTTCTCGCTCATGCCTTGCCAAAGGTCGTTGACCCTTATCCTCAGCGTGGCGTTGAATGGCGGCACACCCTCGCCGCCCAGGATCTCCGCCTCCACGCCCCAAGCCGCGTCTCCCACACCCAGTCTGACCGTCTGGTTAAGGGGGCCTATGGGCTCGACTTGGAGGGTTATCTCCGCCCACTCGCCCGCCCTGACGACCTCCACACTGGGGACTGGCTTGATGATGTATGAGGGGTAGGCGTAGACCCTGAAGGGTATCAGGATGGTTGAGGTGTAGCCGCCCCCACGGGCAACGATCACGACGCTGTACCTGCCCAGCGGGGCCTCCTGAGACAGGTCGATCCTCACAGAGGCCCTGCCCGGCACATCCACGCTTCCTGGGGCGGAGACGTTGACCAGCCCAGGCCTCAGCAGGTGGGCCCCCACACCTGGGTGGCTCGTATGGTAAAAGACACCAGCTACTTCCAGCTCGACGCTCCCCGAAAACCCGTTGTGGCCCTCGAAAAACAGGGAGGCATCGAAGCTCCCGCCCCTCGGAACAGCCCCCACAGTCTCCAGCGAAGCCGTGAAGACAGGCTCCCCCATCAACGGCAACGTAGGGATCGGTGGAGCAGAGGTGGTCGTGGTAGTAGTCGTGGTTGTGGTGAACATCTGTGTGGGCTGCGAAGGCGGAGAAGTGGTAGGCAGCATGGGAGCCCTGGGCCCGGCCCTCCTACTCGTCAACGCGCCGATAACAACAACTACCAGTACCAGGAGGAGAAGAGCCGCGGCGATCCTGGCAAGCCTGCCCACCAGGATCACCCCTCTTTCACACCGTTTAACCTTAGGGATTTTAGGGCGGCTCAACCCTTATGAATCTTTCCAAGAA
>WAQK01000017.1 GCA_015520265.1 Pyrodictiaceae archaeon
CATTAGCGGCTCGCTGCCCACCAGGAGGGCTATCGCTGCCAGGAGGACCCCCTCGGTTGCCAGTGTGAGGGCCGCCGCACCCCCGGCCTCCTGGGCGAGCCTGTAGAGGCCGCGGGTCAGGGTGGCTAGGATCACTGCTAGTGCGGCTAGGGCTATCCACGGGTTGGTGAAGACGCTGTGGAGGGCGTTGCGGGACGCCAGGGCGAGGGCTTCGCTGCTGGGCTGGTAGGAGAACCAGACCTTGTAGATCCATGCTGGGAGCCTTAGGGAGGCTGCCAGGTAGTAGAAGTAGAGGGTGTAGAGGATCCTCCACCTCCGGGGCCCCAGGAGCTTGGAGAGCCCCTCCTCTCCCGCGAGGCGGGCGAAGCCCCTCGGGGTTAGGAACTTGTACGCTTCAACCCAGGCGGCGGCGAAAGCAGCGGTCTCTATGAGCAGGGCTGGCGAGTGGTAGAACACGTAGAGGTCGCCCCAGTGGCCCAGCTGGGCCGCGTAGCTCCACAGGGCCAGGGGGTAGTGGCTGGTGGATAGGGGGAACAGGGCCATGAGCCCCACGCTGTCGAGGCTGTCGAGGAGGACGTGGCTCCACTGGCCGGCGAGGAAGCTGAGGGCGGCCTTGGAGGCGTAGCCCCTCCCCATCCTGCCCCTCAGGGCCGCGTAGATGAGTGCCGAGACCAGTAGTCCGAAGAACAGGGTGTGTGTTATCCCCAGCCCTACACCTCTATGCTGCTCCACCGGTATCCAGCCCGACTCTATGAAGAACTTGGTGAAAACGTCGGGCGAGACGCTGCCCAGAAGCATCCAGGCCAGGAGGACCCTGCGGCCCAGCAGGGCTTTGAAGGCGTAGGGCTCCAGGTCGTGGGAGAACCAGCACAAGCTCCTCTCCCAGGACTTGGAGTGTGTGCTGGAATAAAAAGACGTGCTGCGTGACCAGAGCTTTGCGCTTTTACCCTATGCTGGCTGGGTTGTGAATAGGCAGTGGGGGTCGCCCCTTGCCTGGCAACGGGTCTCCACGAACCTCACCTCCCTGCCCAGGGCCTTGCTGGCGTATCCCGTGAACAGGCCTGCGAGGAAGTAGCATATAGGCTTGTCCGACTTTCGGCTGTAGGCTTCTATGCTGTTCTTGACGCGTAGCGTTATCCTGGGCTTGTCCGGCTTCATCTCGACGATCTCGGCGTCGGTGAACCAGCCGAACCGCTGGAGCACGTGGAAGGCGCCCTCGATGAGCATCTTGGGGCTCGATGTGGCCATGGTTCTCCTCCAGAACTCGTAGATCAGGATGCCTGCGTGGCGGCCCTGGTGGAAGAAGACTGCGTGTCCGGCAGGACCCATGGCTTGGATCAGGCCGTCGTAAACCTTGGAGAGGAACATGTGTCTCCATATGCTTACAGGCATGTTCGGCCCCAGCTCCCACACGATCTCGACGGGCGGCATGATCAGGGACCCATACTTCTTCACGCCCAGCTTAGCCTTGATCACGCCCTCCACCCTCTCCACAGCCTCAACTACCCGGCGCCCGTCGAGTCCTGGAGGAACCTTCACCAGGGCGATCCAGGCGCCCTCCTCCTCTGTCTCACCGCGGGAGTGCACTCCTTCCAGGACGTTGATCTCCAGGGTTGCCAGGGTGGTGAGAACCCCTGCCAGAACGCCCGGCCTGTTCTCCATCCAGACGATGATGTATGTAAGTGTGGGGTCGAAGGAGATGGCTGGGACCCTTGCTATGACCCTCTCCACGGGGCTCACCTGGCACTGGTTTGGTTAATGTATATCGTCCCACGTATTAATGGGTGACCCGCGGCCCCAGATTTTCACCGCGCTGAAACTGGTCCCACATATTAGCTGGGTCCCAACGCTGTGTCGGTGGAGGGGGTGCATGGCTGTGAACGCCTGGCTCGTGGTGGTGGGGAGCTGGGCTGTGAACCTGACGCTGGTCAGCTACCTGGCGGCCAAGGCTATCAAGAGGGACAGGGTGCTGGGCTACGGCGTGGCGGTGGGGCTCTACGTGGCGTGGATCCTGGTGGCCCAGGTTATGGCGGCGAAGCTGGTGAGCTTCGAGCTGCTGGGCAGAACCATAATCATCCCGGCGGCTGCAATAATGTTCCCCTTCGCCTTCCAGGCGACGGACCTTATCAACGAGGCCTACGGGTTGAGGTACACGAGGTACGCGATCCTCACCGCCTTCGCCACCCAGGTGGCGGCGGTGTTGTTCTTCTGGCACGCCATCGAGCTGCCGGCTGCGCCGTTCTGGGAGCTGCAGAGCCCCTTCGAGCAGATCCTGGGCGTCGACGTGCCGAGAATAATAGCGGCGAGCTGGATAAGCTTCCTGGTCAACGAGAACGTCGACGCAACCATATTCCACTGGCTCCGCCAGCGCTTCGCGGGCGCCTGGTGGCTTCGCAGCACTGTGAGCGACACCGTCGGCCTCATACTGGACAGCGCGGTCTTCATAACCCTGGCTTTCTACGGCACGGTGCCGGGCGGCGTGCTGCTAACCATGATAGCGAGCCAGGCAGCGGTCAAGTGGCTCTTCGGAATGATAGACACTCCCTGGTTCTACGCCTACCGCCGCTGGCTTTACGGCTAGCCCCCGCTACTCCACAACAGCTATATCTCAGATATTTCGTGGCTGGCCTCACCCGCCTACTGCCATACCACTTCTATCCCCATGCTTCGGGCCACGTGTGCGAGGTCCCTGTCGCCGGTTATTATCGGTGCCTCGAGCCTGCGTGCCAGCGCTATAATGGCTGCATCCGCTGCTGAAAGCCTCCTCCTTGAGAGCCCGGGATCCAGGGATCTTTGGAGCAGCTTGTCCCCCTCCACCTTGACTCTGGCGGCGGAGAACGCTAGGCCGGGATCCAGGCCCACCACGGTGAAGTATGTGTCCAGGAAGGCCTGAAATTCCTCCTGGTCCCTGAAGGGTAGCCGCCCCTTGAGCCAGTGGTAAGCCAACTCGTATACTATGAGGCTGTGTAGAACCGTTCACCCGAACCGTACCTTCATTTATTGGATTGTGTCTGGCACGGTTGGGTTCATCACGGTCTCCTTCGGGGCCGCCTACGGGAGCCCTGGCTCCCCTCGGGAACCCGCGAGGTCATCAATTAGATTCATAGCCTCTAGAGGCTATAAGCCTTACTAAAGAATAGTAAATATATAATTTGACACAGAAAGCTACAATCTAAAGATTCTGCCCCTGTGGCCCGGCCCCTCTTAACATCCTCCAAGACGTCGCGGGCCCTGGCTGGCGCCTGGCCTGTCAGGTCCGCCATCAGGGTGTAGGTGTCTACTATTACGGGCCTCGCCTTTCTAGCCACGTTTCCTCAGCCTCGTCCAGCTCCCTCTCGGCTTCATCGAGATCCACCTTTAGGCCTTGTCCCCTCCTCCTGAGCTCCTCCCACAGGTCCTGCCGCCTCAGAATGATGCTGTCTCCCTCCACTCGGAGCTCCAGGATGTCGCCCTCCTCTAAGCCGAGCTCCTTGCGCACGTCCTTGGGGATGACGATCACGCCGCGCCTACCTATACGGATGCTACGCATAGCCCTCCGATCCGAAGATACTAACTAATCAGATCTCATAAAAATATTCTGAGCCAAAGTTGCTTCGAACCTTTGCCTCTACTCTATATGCCGGTTTCCCGAAACACGTATGTCCACCTTTGTTTCCGCCTAAAAGCCTCACAAGACGAGGCCGATCATTAGGGAGACATAGACTGCTGGAGGTATGCTGAGTATGCCTACGATGAAGGAGCGGTTGAACGCATCTTTGGTCGGCTGGCCCCAGCTCACGGCCACGGCTATTAGGAACATTGTGCCGTAGATGATGGCTGCCGTCCACGGATGGGTCTGGATTAGCCATGAGAGGGTCGCGACGATCACTAGGAATACGAAGAAGAGGCTCACTATGGGCTTGAGGGACAGTGCCGTCAGCATTAGGAGGATGCAGCCCACGACGGTCCACACCATTATACCCACAACGACGCCGACGACGAAGCCCCACACAATGGTTCCCAACACGCTCCTAGCCATAGATGAACCCCCACAATCTCCAGAGCAGCTCGAGTGCTTGCCTGAAGGGAGGTCCGAGGAGCCACTCCTGCTGGAAAACGATGAGGCCTAGGATGTAGGCCACAGAGGACAGGTACCCCGCCAACAGGCTGGCTAGAGGCGCCCTCCACCCCCTGCCGCGGGCCAGGTAGGAGAGCCCTATGCCCAGCCCCAGCAAGGACGCGGGAAACAGCTGGGGATACAGCAGAACGGCCAGCACCCCCACGCAGAGCCCGGCCAGGTAGGATGGCAGGCACAGTAGGGCCTCCAATAACCTCCATGCCAACCCTCCTCACCACGGCGAGCCGTACCTGCTGGGACCTGTAATTAGCGTCTATTTGCCTCTAAGCGGGCGCCCCCTACTCTGCTAGTGGTGGGGTGTCGAAGGTATATATGTTTGTGTATAACAGGCGAATCAGCCCATACCGGGGGCTATGCGGGCCGGGATTCGTGGCTGGCTGATAGCTTCCCTAGTCTTCGGAGGAGCAGGAGGGCTTCCAGCCAGTAGGGTGCCACGAGGAGCGCCAGAACCATCACCACTGGCCTGGGAGGCCCCGCTCCCAGCGTGTAGGCTGCCGCCAGCACTGTGGAGTAGGCGGCGTACATCAGTATCCTGGGCAACACCGTGCCCTTCACCACCACGTAGGAGGCCATGTGTGGTGGGAGCCTCCCAGTGGCCTCGTATCTTCCGTCCTCCCGCCTCTCCACGAGGCCGGCCCTTTCGAGCCTCTCGAGGAGCCTCTGGGCCTTCCCCGGGCTCCTGTAGCCCAGCAGTCTCTGGGTCTCCCTGACCCCTAGGGGTCTGCCCTGCCTGAGGATCCTGAGGTACGCCCTCAGGTCCTCCACAGTCACCCTGTCCACGCCTACCACTCTCCGCCGCCCCGGCCCGCGTCGGGTGGGGCTATATTCGCCTAATGGCTACGCCCACCAGTAGGGCCGCGGCCAGACCCAGGGCCAGGGAGGCCAGGACAACGGCTCCGTCCATGCTGGGCCCGGCCTCGCTGGTGGTGGTTGCCTGCCCCTTTGGCGGTGGTTCTAGGGGTACCTGGGAGGGGTCGTAGCTCCAGCTGCACCCAGCCATCTTGACGAGGGCTGCGCCCTCTATCTCCTGGAACACCTGGGAGTATGGGTGCCAGCCCCCCTCATGGTATATGAGTCGGTCGTTCCAGCCCGCCAGGCCGGGCCTTGCCGCCTCCCTGACCGCCTCGACGTCTCCCTGGGTGAGGCCCTTCACCACGCCTATGCTGGCCAGCCACTCTAGCTCCTGTGCCAGGGCGTTCCGCAGCTCCTCGCCGCCGACCCCCTTTTCGGCGGCCTCAACCCTTACCGACAGGTATCTGGGGGCGTCCCTGCCCAGCACTATGGGTTGGAGGCCCACCGCCACCACTATGTCGCCGCTATAATGGCTCCTGTAAACGTATGCCCCGCCTGTTCTCGCCACATTATCCATGCCGTCTAGGACCGCGAGGTCGTAGTCCAGGCCAGGCTTGTTGAGCACAACCTCGATCGACGACGCGTTGCTGGGATCATAGCACCCCCACACAGCCGCCGCAGCTGAGGCCAGAACCACGAAGACTGCGAGGCTATAGGCCAAGTGTTTTTCCAACGGCTTCACGGGTTCCACCAGGATCCTCTTGGCCCCCGGTTTAGATAATTCTAGTTTATAGAACACGGTGTCCCCGATCCGGACAGTCTTCCCCACGGGTTCCACAGGTGGTTCCTGGGTCCAGCCTTGTCTCCTGGGTGCTGCGTTGGCTACTGATATATAGTTCTCTGGGCATCCGATACTGATGAGGGGATTAATAGTGGGTAAGTTGAAGCGAACAGCTATTTTTTACCTGGCATTCTCGGCCCTGTTCTCAGTTGTTAGTTATGCTGTTCTCTACCTGTTTCACCCGGTCTACGTGCCTGCTGTAGAGGGGGAGCCTGTAGGGTTGATGTGGCTCGCTGATAAGATGTGGCGGGGCGAGGTGGGGAAGTGTGAGGGGCTTGTGTGCAGCTATGGTGGTGTTAGTGTGTATTTTGGGGAGGGTGTCCGGAGCCTGGAGGTCGGTGTGCCTGTCTCCGGCAACTATACCTGGTTCAAAACCGACATTCTCAGCTACTCGGCCATAAGCATGGGCAACATCGAGCAGAGGGACCTGGACTGGGCGGTGGAGTACAACCGGGCCCACGCCAGGGCCCTCTATCTGGGAAGGTTCACCTACAACTTCACCGTCTACGTGGACGAGGAGCCCCCCGAGCCCCGGCTCCTAGCCTATAGGGGCGAGGAGGACGTGGTGATCGCCGCCAGGAAGATGAGGATCCACTACACCCTGCTCTACCCCAACATCAGGCCGGGGGTGCTGGTGGAGGGGAGCCAGTGGGTGGAGGATAAGCGCGTGACTATAGGCAATTGGACCTACGGGGTGCTGCTAGGATACTATTACAACTACACCCTGCTCCTCAACGGCAAACCCGTACTCAAATCACCCCTACGCAGCGTGATAAGCATTCAAGGCAACGACGCGGTCTGGAACACCGTGTGGCCCAAGGACGGCGACCTGGCCTACACCGAGAACTCCTATGCCAAGTCCTCCTATAGTGTTAGGAACGCCTTGGCGGAGGACTACGCCGGGGTTCTGGGGAGCCTTAGGAGGGGGTGGAACAACCTCACCCTGGTGGTGGACGTCTACCTTCTGGACGACGCCATCGACCCGGTTCAGGGCACCCGCTACATAACGGCCCGACTAGCCCGCGGGGCGGTCACACTGAGGCTCGGCCCACCCTTCATAATGCTGCTCGAGGCCCGGAGAACCGTTGACTGGGGCCTCTACGTCCGGGTCCTGGCGGTATGTATTCTTCTGGCAGCCCTGCCCACATATATCGTGTACAGGGTTCGGGTGTGGGAGGGTGCCTAGAACGCGTGCCTCTCTCCTCGTGGTGGCGGGGGCCTTGCTGCTGGTTGTGGGTGTCCATCTCCTCCAGGCTACGCAGAGGGTCCTTGGGATCCCGCTTAGGGTTGGCCCAGCCACAGTTACAGTGGGGCCCAGCGAGGCCTATAGGTATGTATTCCAGTGGAGGGTGGTGGAGCAGAACCCTAGAGTTGTTTCGGGAAGGGGCTACCTACTCCACGAGTCCCTCACTGGGCCCGTGTCGTGTAGGAGTCTGGACCTGCTCCTGGCCAGGGTTGAGGCCGGGTGTGGCTGGGCGGTCTTCGCGGTTAAGCTAGTCAACGTTACGCCTGGGGAGGCGCTCGTCAACCTGACGCTCGTGGTTAGAGGGCCGGGCGGCAACTATAGTGTTCGGCAGCTCGGGCTGCGGGAGTGGGTTGCTGTGAGGGTCGTGTCTACGGAGCCCTACGCCACCTATATTCTCAACGCGGGCAGCGTGCCTGCCAGGATCACCGTGTACTATGGGGTGGGGCGTCTCGAGGAGGCCCGGCCCTACACGGTGCATGGGTTGCTTCTCGCCGCTGCTGGGCTGGTGCTTGTTGCTGGCGCTGTTGCCAGCACTGTTCGGCGAGGACTGCGGCCCTAGGGTGCTGGCGCCTGTACTGGGTTATATTTTTATTCTGTTTCATCGTTGATCACTGCTGGGTTGGCGGAGCGTAGTCTCGGCAGGCTGGAGCGCGCTGTTGGGGAGGCCCGCTGGTCGGACTATGTTATGCCTGTCTGGCTCCCCTTCCTGGACATAATCTTGTTCCTAGTGTTGATCCCCGCCATCGTGTTCTTCGCCGTGATCGGCCTCCTGGCG
>WAQK01000018.1 GCA_015520265.1 Pyrodictiaceae archaeon
CACTGTTCTTCACTATATACATCAGCGCTATATCCACTGTTATCAGCGTGGTGGCAGGTTACCTGTTCGCCGTGTATCTCACTATAAGGAGGCCCCCCGTCTGGCAGAGGCTGTCAACCATCCTTACCATACCGCTCTTCGTCCCCTACGTGGTGGGGGCCTTCATGTGGTGGACCCTCCTCTTCCCCCGCGGCTACCTGGCCATGGTGATCAACAGGCTCCTCATGGATCTGGGCTTCGTCAGCGAACCCATACCGCTGGTTAACGACCCTCACGGCATAGGCATAATCTTCGGCGAGGTCTGGATAAGGTTCGTCATAGCGGTCATGATGTTCTACGGACCCCTCCAGATGATAAGGCAGGACCTGATAGACGCGGCCAGGAGCCTGGGGGCCACCACCTGGCAGATCATCACAAAGATATACCTGCCCCTCACCAAGTACGCGGTGATAGCTGCGAGCGCCATCATAATGCTGGCAACAATGTCGGGCATCTCTATACCCCTAATCCTGGGCGGGAGCTGGCCCCAGTTCCTCAACGTGGTCATATACCTGGACGTAACCACGACCTTCAACTACCTGAGGGCCTATGTTGCCAGTGTGTTCTACCTGATCTCATCGCTCATACTGGGCTACGCGTTCTTCCGGTTCACAACCAAGCTGGCCGTAGCGCAGGTGAGGTGACATGTGGGGCGAGAAGAGGCAGAAGCTCTGGGACGCCCTGGTGATAGGCCTAGTGGTATTCTACATGCTCCTACCCATGGCCGTGCTGGTCGAGTACGCCTTGGCGGAGAAGTGGTACGCCTACCAGCTCTTCCCCGAGAAGCTGGGGATCAAGTGGTTCTCCTGGGTGCTGAGGCACCCCGATACCAGGAGGGCCATAATAAACAGCTACACGCTGGCCCCCCTGGTGATGTTGGCCACGCTGGCATTAACCATCCCGGCCGGCTACGTGCTCGGAACCAGGAGAACCAAGATCAGCATCCTCACGGAGAACATCGTCAATATGAACATGGCTCTCCCAGCCATAGTTATAGGCGTCGGCCTGCTGCCCTTCTACACCAGGCTGGGCCTGATGTACAACTACTGGGCCCTGATACCGGCCCACATGATAGGGGCTATACCCTACACGCTCAGGTACATAACGGCAGCATTCCTCCAGGTGCCCCGGGAGCTGGAGGAGGCCGCAAGGGTACTGGGGGCTGGCAGGTTGCAGGTTATAAGGAAGGTGTACCTGCCCATGACCTGGCGCGGGATACTTGCCGGGGGGATCTTCGCTCTCTCCTGGTCCCTCAACGAGTTCATCCTGACCCTGCTGCTAGGCTCACCCAAGGTTAAGACCATACCGGTCTCGATCTACGAGTACGTGGGCGGCTACTACCTCACACCCCAGCCAGCTGCTGCCCTAAGCATGCTGATAATAGTCCCCTCCATCTTTATAGCACTTCTATTGGAGAAATATGTACGGGTCTCCCTGGGCGTAGGGGGAGGTTAGAGCACCATGGTAAAGATAGTGTTGAAGGAGATACTGAAAACCTATGGGGACGTGGTGGCGGCCGACATACCCTACCTCGAAATACCTTCAGGCGAGTTCTTCGGGCTCCTAGGCCCCTCGGGAAGCGGCAAGACCACTACCCTCAGGATAGTGGCCGGCCTGACCAAGCCGGACCGGGGAGTAGTCATAATAGGAGACGAGGACGTCACCAACGTTCCCCCTGAGAAGCGGAACCTGGGCATGGTTTTCCAGAGCTGGGCCCTGTTCCCACACCTCACGGCCTACGACAACATAGCGTTCGGCCTCAGGCTCAGGAAGCTCCCCGAGGACGAGATAAGGTCCAGGGTCAAATGGGCCGCTGAACTCCTCCAGATAGAGGAGCTCCTAGACCGCTACCCCCACGAAATGTCAGGCGGACAGCAGCAAAGGGTGGCTGTGGCTAGGGCCATAGTCCTCCAGCCCAAAGCCCTACTCTTCGACGAGCCCCTCAGCAACCTGGACGCCAAGCTCAGGGAGCAGGTAAGGTTCGAGCTCAGGAAGCTGCAAAAGGAGCTCGGGATAACGTCGATCTACGTGACCCACGACCAGGCAGAAGCCTTCGCGATATGCGATAGGATCGCGGTCATGAACAATGGCCGCATCCAGCAAATAGGCACACCAGAGGAGATCTACACAAGACCTGCCAACAGGTTCGTGGCCAGCTTCATAGGGGTAACATACTTTGTCGAGGGAACTGTTGTCGACGTAAGCGGTGGAGAAGAGGGGAACGTGATCGTGGAGACGGAGGACAAGCTTAGGATCCAGGCTGTCGCCGATCCCTCCAGGGTGAAGGTAGGGGCCAGGGTCTCCGTTGTGGTGCGGCCAGACTACATAAGCCTGGCAACCGGGGAGGACAAGGTCAATGTATTCGACGCCGAGGTTGAGAGGGCCACATATGTCGGCGACTCTATAGACTATGAAATAAGGGTCGGCAGGTGGAGCCTGAGGATGAAGACTCCAGCGGCCGTGAAACTCGCCCCCGGCAGCATGGTCAAGGTGAAGCTCCACGAGGACAAGCTGGTCGCCTTGCCCGAGTAGCTGCGACAAGTTTTAAAGGATCAATAGTGGGGATTAGGAGTAGTGAAGCGTCTGGTGCGCAGCATTGGGCCAACGGTATAGGGGTATAATATTCGACATAGACGGGGTTCTACGCCGAGGCGGAAAACCGATACCCGGAGCCGCCGAGACCATCGAGTATCTCCGCGGCAAAAGGTTCCGCATAGTGTTTCTCTCCAACCTCTCCACAAGGTCTAGGGAGGAGTATGTGGACAAGCTGCGGAGCCTCGGCTTCAGGGTCGACCCGGAGGATCTGGTATTGGCGACCAGCGCGACAGCGGCGTATGTGGCCAAACACTGTAGGAGCGGCAAGGTCTACCTCGTGGGTCATGCCGGTCTGCGCCGGGAGCTGGAGAAGGCAGGCCTGACCATAGTAGAGGATCCTGAGGAAGCAGAGTTTCTGGTGGCTGGCTCGCCCTTCGACGAGAAGGGCTATGTAACCGAGGAGAACCGGTGGAAGTTCACTGGAGCCATAAGGGCCATACTGGTGGCTAAGGCCAGGTTCGTCGCGGTGAACCCTGACAAGCTTTTCCCAGGAAGCGACGGCAAACCCATACCGGGGACGGGCACGTTCCTCGGGGCAATAGAAGCAGCTACAGGTGTATCGCCTATAATAATAGGCAAGCCATCGACCCACATATACAGAATAGCCCTCGACAAGCTGGGCACGCAGCCGGAGGAGACAGTCATGGTGGGGGACCAGGTCTACACCGACATTGCGCCAGCCAAGAAACTGGGCCTCACAACGGTGCTGGTTCTCTCGGGTCTGACCAGCCGCGAGGATCTCGAGAAGATGGATCCGGGGCTACGTGCAACCATAGACCACGTAATAGACGACGTCACACAGTTGCCACGCCTCCTAGAGGGGTAGGTGTGGAGCCTTGGGCCTAGATGAGTACCTAGAAGCACTCCGCATGGCCGTGGAGATCATTAGGAAGTTCGACGAGGCGGTTATCGTCCACCACGACGACGCCGACGGGTTGCTCTCGGCAGCGGTTCTCATGGAGGCTCTCAAACGTGCTGGTATGGGCGTGGTTAACATACCGCTGGAGAGGGTGCACCCCAAGATAGTTGAGAGGGTTTTCAAGAGGTTCGGAGGCCTCATAGTATTCACGGATCTGGGCGCCGGTGCTGCAGGGATCATGCACCGCTACCTTAAGCCGGGCGACACCGTCGTCATAATAGACCACCACAACCCGTCCCGCCCCCAGAACCCCAATATCCACAACTTCTCCTCCGAGAACTACGGGCTCAGCGGCGAGAAGGAGATCTCGTCGGCCAGCGCTGCATATCTGTTCGCCCGGGTGCTGGATAGGAGAAACAGAGAGCTAGCCTACCTCGGCGTCCTCGGCGCAGTGGGCGACAGCCACCACAGGTTCGGGAGGCTCGAGGGCGTCAACCGCCTCGTACTGGAGGAGGCGGCATCCCAGGGCCAGGTGAGGGTCAGGGAGGAGGCGGGGAAGGAGAAGTACTACCTGACAAGGTTCGGCGGCGAGATAGATGCCGACAGGTTTGCCAAGAGCCTCACGGCGGCAGGCGCGGTGGGATACCTTATGGACGGTCCACGCATAGGGATCCGTGCCGCCCTCATGGGACCAGACGAGGAGTTCCACGTGTTCCTCGAGAAGCTGAACAGTATGAAGGCCCGGGCTTTTAGCAGGGTGCTGGAAAAGCTAAGGTCTAGAGGACTGGTTAAAACAAGGTACTTCCAGTGGTTCCACGTACACGACGACTTCTCCCCCATGGGAGTGAAGGTAATCGGCGAGTTCTGTATGGAGATACGCAACGCCGACTTCGTCGACCAGTCGAGATACCTGGCCGGCTTCCAGAACATGCCCAGGATCATACCTAAGCTAGGCGAGTTCGATTGGAGAATGGTGAAGGTCTCCTTTAGGCTGCCGCGCGTGGTGGAGAAGAAGGTTCTAGAGGGCGAGATGCCTGGCTACAAGTACCTGGTATCCAGGGCAGCGCCTATGGTGGGCGGGGATCTGGACGCATGTCACGACTATGCCTGTGCCACCACTTTCGAGGAGGGGTTGGAGGAGCGTTTCATAGAGTACCTCGACAAGTACGTTGACGAGTACCGCTTGTCTAGGCTGGCCAAACGCTGACCGCCTGTTCGCGCACCGGTTTTCCGGCTCCTCCAATGCTAATTTAAAACCACCCGGCCATATTTGGAAATGGCTGGTGCTTAGATGAAAACCGTTTGGCTCGACGCTTTGACACCGAAGCAGGCAAGGCTCATGGGCGTCTTCGCGGAGGCCTTAAGGTCCAGCGGGATAGACGTGGTGCCAACCTGCAGGGAGTACGAATATACGGTAGGAACGTTTAGGCTGCTGGGCATAGAGCCCGCGGTCCTTGGCAGGCATGGCGGCGGAGAGCTGGGCGGCAAGCTTAGAGCGGATGTGGAGCGGATGAGGCTTCTGGCTCGTTTTGTGGAGGAGCGGGAGCCGGACCTTCTTATAACCTATCCTAACCCCTCGGCAACACGTGTGGCCTTCGGCCTGGGGATACCGATACTCATGTTCAACGACACGCCCCACTCGGTGCCCGCCTGCAGACTCTCATGTCCCCTGGCCTCAACCCTTGTATACTCGGAGTTCATACCTAGGAGGCTTATGGAGCGCTTCGTCCTCAAAGAGTGGACCCGTGTAAGGAGGTACCGGGGAGTGGAGGAGCTTGCCTGGGTGCTGAGGTTTAGGCCTGACCCCGGGATTCTGGAAGAACTGGGGTTGGAGGAAGGAGGCTACATCCTGGTAAGGCCTGAGGAGAGGAAGGCCGCCTACTACGGTGAAGGCCCCGTACTGGTCGAACTGGCTGTAAGCTTGGCCAGGAAGGGCCACATGGTCGTGGTGCTCCCAAGATACAGGGAGCAGGCTGAGGCTCTGAAGGGTGTGGCGAACATAGTGATCCCCGAAGATGCGGTGGACGGGCCTAGCCTCGAATACTATGCAGCAGCGGTAGTGACCGGGGGCGGGACGATGGCTAGGGAGGCGGCACTTCTAGGCACACCCGGCATAAACCTGTTCCCCCGTAAGATCCACGTCGACGAGGCCCTCTCCAGGCTCGGCCTCCCCCTCTACAAGGCCAGGAGCCTGGATGAGGCTGAAAAGCTCTGCCTAAAGTTCCTCGCTTCCAGCGGAAAGGTGGATACCTCCGAGATGCTTAGAGGCCTCGAGGACCCTGTCAAGGTAATGAGGGAGGAGGTGGAGCGCCTACTTGCCTAGGATACTGGTCAACGCCGGATCCCCAGGAGAGGGATGGCTGGAGGCAGCCCTAACCCTGGTAGAGGAGGCCCTCTCTAGGGGCCTGGAGGTCGTGGTGCTCGCCGAGCCGGGCTTCTCAGAGCAGCTGGGCAGAACCCTGAGGCGCCGTGAAGTGGTGTTTCTCAGACCCCTGCCCGGAAGGCCGGAGGAGACCGCGTTGAGCCTCATAGTCAAGTACGGCCCTGCTATGCTGGTCCACGTAGCCAGGCCGGGACCCTCCCTGGATGGATGCAGCTACGCGGCTGGGTGCAGGCCTATCCGCGGCATGTTTCCCTCTCACTACCTGGAAATCATCGCCAGAATGAAGGGTATCCCAACGCTGGGAGTCTACAGGGGGGCTCCGGAGATGGGCTCCTACAACGACCCTGCCCAGCTCTACGGGGAGAGGAGATGCCCTCCCTCGCCCGAGGCGTCCACCATGTTCTCCGTCGAGGCGTCAAGCCTGGACGTGGTACGCGAATACTTCTCGAGACTGGTGGAGAGCTATGCCTAGCGCCAAGATAGGTCTACCCATATGGCCTCACACGGAGAAATTGGAGAAAAGCTTAGCCGCTGCCTGGTCGGTAGGGGCCAGCTATGTTGAAGTGAGCCTAGACTACCCTTGGATCTATGGTCTCCGCAACGAGGAGGCGAAGGCTTTTAGGAGGGCTGTCAGGGAGTGGGGACTCGAGGTGGGGATACACGCCCCCTGGAGGGATGTGAGTCTGGCCTCCCCGATAAGGGAAGTCTGGGAAGCCAGCCTAGGCCTGTTGATAGGCCCGGTCAAGAGGGTGGCGGAGGACCTCGAAGCCGTGTATCTCAACCTCCACGTCTCCACCGGAGAGTACTTGGACTCGGCCAGCGTCAGGGGCGTCGCCGTCCAGGCGGCGCTCAAGGCCCTCAGGATAATCCTCGGGGAGTATTCTCCCATAGACGTGGCGGTCACCGTTGAGAACACGCCCCAGAAGGGCGTGGGCGACCCTTCCTTCATAGGCACGCTTCTCGACAACGCGCCCGGCGCCAACCTCTGCCTCGACGTGGCCCATGCCTACGCCTACTACGCCAGGGGAGGAGAGGTCTCAACACCCGACGCGCTGGCCCACTGGTTCGACTCCTTCAAGGGACGGGTAAAGGTTCTACATATCCACGACGCGAAGCGCTGCGGCCCCAGGTGCTTCCTGGAACACATACCCCCAGGTACCGGGGAGCTAGACTGGTCCTGGCTCTCCCAGAAGATACGGGGCTCAGGGGCCGACTACCTCCTACTCGAGGTCTACCGCGATGCGGAGGGCCGCCGCATCACCGGCGGCGTCAAGGAGTACGTAGAGAGGGTGAAGGGATGGCTGGAATCAGGCTGAGGATCCTGAAGGAGGGAAGCTGCGTAGAGGACTGCGCAGCCGGGCTTGACGAGGCTGGTAGAGGTAGCCTAGTGGGCGAACTCTTCGTGGCCCTCACAGTCTTCCCCCGCAGCGCGGTCGAAGGCACCGATCTAGCCGGGGTGCGGGACAGCAAGACGCTTGAACCTGAGGAGCGCAGAGCCCTCATAGACAGGATCCTGGAGAAGGCGTGCTACGCCGCTGTAGCCATGATACCACCCAGCATGATAGACGAGGAGAACCTCAATAAGCTTGAATACAGAGCCATGGCTATGCTGCTCAGAGATGCCGCCTCCCGAGGAGTGAAGCCGGCAAGAATAACAATAGACCTGGTGGGCACGGCCTCGAGGCTCAAGGCCAGCCTGGCCAGAGCAGGGATAAGAGGTGAGATAATCGCCGAGGAGAGGGCCGACGCCAAGTACCCCGAGGTCTCCGCGGCAAGCATCGTGGCGAAGGTGTTGAGGGACGAGAGGATAAGGGAGCTTGCACAGCAATACGGCGACCTGGGCAGCGGCTACCCCTCCGACCCCAGGGCCCTGGAATGGCTCCGCCAGCAGTGCCTCTCCGGGGAACCTCCACCCATAGTGAGGAGGAGCTGGGCAACACTCGACAAGATATGCCCCGGGAAGCGGGTCAGGAAGAGGAGGGGCCAGAGGAGCCTCACAGAATACATAGGCTAGCTTCTGTTAATGATTATTAGGCCGGAACCCGGGATACTTAGCCTTAGAAGGAGGATGTAGGAATGGTCACGAACCTGCCCGCCGAGGCTAGGGCCAAATGGGTCAAGGTTATGGAGGCCAAGACTCCGGAGGAGAAGCTGCGGGCTCTGCAGGAGTTCCTCTCAGCCGTGCCCAAGCATAAGGGCACAGAGAACCTGGTCCAGTGGGCCCGGAGGAGGATGGCGGAGCTCAGGGAGGAGATCGAGGAGCAGAAGAGGCGGCGGAGGGGCGGAGTAAGCTTCTTCGTCGAGAAGGAGGGCGCAGCCCAGCTGGTCCTGGTGGGGCTGCCCAACTCTGGTAAGAGCAGCCTCCTCGCCAGGCTAACCAACGCCAAGACGGAGATCGCCGACTACCCCTACACCACGCGGAGACCCGTGCCCGGCATGCTCACGTACCAGGACATCCAGTTCCAGCTCGTGGACGCGCCCCCTCTGACGCCAGGCGGTGGCGGAGGCTTCGCCTCCAGGGTCCTCGGCCTCGCCAGGAACGCCGACGGCCTCATCATAGTGGTCAGCCTCGAGTCGGACCCCGTCTGGGAGTTCGAGGCCGTCAGAAGGGAGTTGGAGGAGTCCAACATCGTGATCAGAAAGCCGAGGGGCAGAGTGGTGATCGAGAGGATGAGGGGAGGCCACGGCGGCATAAGGGTGGTCGCCAGCGGGAAGATGCTCGACTACACCATAGACGATGTACGAAAGCTGCTGGAGGGCTACAGGATCTACTCGGCCGTAGTCAAGATCTACGGGGAGACCACACTGGATGACGTGGAGAAGGCGATATTCGAGAACGTCTCCTACAAGCCAGCAGTGGTCATAGCCAACAAGGCGGACCTTCCGGGGACCCGGGACAAGGCGATCCAGCTCAGAAAAGTGGTGCCAGCCGAGGTCCCGGTCATACCGGCCTCAGCAAAAACCGGGAGAGGTCTGGAGAACCTAGGTGCGATCCTGTTCAAGATGCTGGACATAGTCAGAATCTACACCAAGCAACCCAACGGCGAAGTGGCGGACAGACCCCTGATCCTAAGGAGGGGTGCCACAGTCATGGACGTCGCCAGGGCGGTGCACAGCAGGCTAGCCAGAAACTTCAGCTACGCCAAGATATGGGGCCCCTCGGCCAAGTATCCCGGCGAGAGGGTGGGCGCCGACCACGTGGTGATGGACGGCGATATCGTGGAGATACACACCAAGAAATAAACTGGATTCATTTACGGTTCTAGGCCTCTAGTCCAGGCCAGCCGACTTTAGAGTGCTGGGAACGGGCAAGAGCGTGCCTCCGTGCTACACCGCCTTCTCTTCCGTCCGTCGAGGGCAGGTCGTGCAAAGAAATTATAGATCAGCGGTGCGGACTGCGCGGAACCCCCTGCCCTTCTCTACGAGGCCTTCGGCACGATTATCTCGACTATTTTGCCTCTCACCCTGTAGCTTAGCCTGGAGACGTCGGCGTCGGGTGGAAGCCTTATGGTCTTCCTGTACTGGTGGAACGATATCTCCCTATGAACTGTGCCCCAGCGCTCGAACCTTATGCTTCTCTCCAGCTTGCAGGTCAGGGTTAGTGTGTTGCCATGGGCCTCTACGTGGAGTGTGCTTGTGTCGCCTCCGGCCAGATCGACGCGTATGATGTAGGCGTCCTCAGCCTCGTAGATGGAGTATAGAGGCTCTAGCATGCCTGAGGAGTCCCACATGGGCTGCTCCTCCGGCCCGAAGGTCTCCCAGAGTTCCCTGAAGGTCTCCTCGAACTCGCGCTCGATCCGCTCCATCTCCCTCCTTATCCTCCTCCTGATCTCGTCGATGAAGCTCACCACTACCACCCTTCCGGGGCTAGGTGTAGAGGAGGGGTACTTGCTGTTCATACCCCTTCTGCATCTGGGCCAGGGCTCTCCTCGTGTTTTTCATCAACTCTCTGGTCTTGATCCTTATCAGCTCCGCCTCGTCCAGGAGGGCCTTAACGTTTATCTCGACACCCACAATCTTAGAGAGGCCCTGGAGCACCTGGGCCGCCGCCTCGGGGTCAGGGAAGTCCAGGAAGGCCTCGGCCAGTATGACCAGGTTGTTGACCCTCCTTCTGCTGGCCTCCTTGAGGATCGCCGCGTAAGGACCCACCAAGAAGCCCTCCTCGAACCTCTGCACCTCCAGCTTCTCGCCCAGCCTGGACGCGGGATCCGTGTTGGCGAGCCAATATACTCTGGGCTTCTCCAGCTCCAGCCTGTTGGGCACACCCATGCCCAGCAGCGAGACTATGTAGTCTATGCCCCTCTTCTTCGCGTACTCCACGATGGCGTAGGAGAGGGGGTAAATGGCGGCTGGCGCCATGGCGGTCTCGGAGACCAGGACCAGGGTGTTGCCAAGGGCGAACATCCTGAGAGGCAGCCTGGGGACCCCCTGGTGCACTACCACTACAGGCGGGAAATACCTGTCAGAATCTATGCCGCCCACCTCCCTCATCTCCAGAGTCCGCACCATATGGCTGGCCGCTATGGGGCCGACGAGCCCGGCATCGGGCAGGCCGAGGACCAGGTAGGAGGGCTTCTCCAACTCGTAGTCCTCATACTCCACTATGGTGAACCCGTCGTAGTGCTCCTGGTAAACGGGTCTCTTCACAACGCACCACCTAGAATACAATAATATGCTTGGCGGGTTCTAATGGTTTCCCCGGACACAGGAGGTGGTGTGGGAGAAAAGGAAGGGTCTAGGCTAGTCCTCCTTTATCTTCTCCGCGTACTGCTCCGGCGTGAGTAGCTTCTCGTACTCCTCCGGGTTTGACGCCTCTATGGCGAAGAACCAGCCCTCGCCGTAGGGGTCTTCATTCACCAGCTCGGGCTGGTCGTAGAGCTTCTCGTTAACCTCGACCACCTTGCCGGAGACGGGGGCGTATATGTCGGCAGCCGACTTGATGGACTCTACAGCGGCCACGGGCTCGCCCGCGCCGACCTCAGCGCCCACCTCGGGAAGCTCGACGCCAACCACATCCTTCAACTTCTTCTGGGCGTAGTCGGTTATCCCGACCCTGACGACGCCGTTCTCCTTCTTTGCCCACTCGTCATTCTCAGTGTACCTCCGGTCGGTCAGAACTATGTAGTCGCCGACCCGTATCTCGGACATGGGTGGCTCACCTCTTTAGGAGTGGGAAGTCGTCCAATTTAGCTCTATACCTCTTACCCCTGATCTCGACCTCGACCTCCAGGCCCACCAGCGCGTGGCCGGCGTCCACGTATACCATGCCTATGCCCCGCTTCAGGACGGGCGAGTAGTTGCCGCTGGTAACCCTTCCTATCTCTACGTCGTCAATATATAGCTTGTGACCCTCCCTGGGTATCCCCCGCTCCTTCTTCTTCATTTTGAGGGCCAGCCTGACCCTCTTCACGCCTTTCCTCATGGCCTCCCTCAGCGCCTCGTAGCCCACGTAGCCTGTCTTGCCCGGCGTGAAGACCCAGTACCTTGCCTCCAGGGGGTTCGTCTCCTCGTCTATATCGTGGCCGTAGAGGACGAATCCCACCTCCAGCCTGATAGTGTCCCTGGCCGCGAGCCCCGCTGGCTCAACGCCCAGCTCCACGAGCCGCTTAAAGATCCTCCCGGCGGCCTCGGGCTCCGCTATTATCTCGAAGCCGTCCTCCCCCGTCCAGCCGCTCCTGCTGACAAGGAACGTCTTCTCCCCTGCCACCTCAGCCTGCGGGTGGAACTGAAGCATCTTCAGGTCAAGGACATCGGCCTGGGCGCCCAGCCTCTCCATGTACTCTGCCGAGCGGGGGCCCTGAAGCGCCAGCATCGCCAGGTCGAAGGTCCTGTCCAGGATCTCCACCCTCATACCAAGCCTCCCTCTCCACTGGGCGAGCCAGGCCTTCACCTTCTCCCTGTTCACCGCGTTGCACACCATGAGCCACTCCTCGTCGCTGAACCTGTAGAGCATGACATCATCCTTGAAGCCGGCCCGCTCATTGAGGAGCGCCGTGGGGCCGCTCATGCTGAGCTCCTTAACCTTGCCCAGCTCCTTGGGCACCATTTTCTGGAGGAACTCGTAAGCGTCGGGCCCCCTGATGAGCAGCCTGCCCATATGGCTGACGTCGAAGACGGCGGCGTTCTCTCTGACCGCCAAATGCTCCTTCACGGTGCTCCGGTAGACCATAGGGGCCTCCCATCCGGCGAACTCGCCGAAGCTGGCTCCCAGCTCCTTATGTAGCTCTTTTAATGGGAATTGGAGTAGCCCCACCCTAGAACACCATCACTAACCAGAATTGGTGCGGCTCTCTAAATCTGTTTCAGCGCTCCTGGCTAGTCGCCCGAGGGACTGCTCCCCAGGAGCTCGGCGTGCCTGTGCTCCCAGTGGATCTCTATGGCGGCGTAGGCTTTCAGGCCGTTGATCTCGTAGCCTATCCTGACCACGTGGAACTCCGCCCTCTTGCCCAGCAATACTCTGGCCAGGTCCACCGCCTCCACGTGGCGCTCCTCGCCGTTCTCCAGCGACCAGTTGTTTATCAGCACCACGGCCACCTCCCTGCCATTAACATCCACTACAAGTA
>WAQK01000019.1 GCA_015520265.1 Pyrodictiaceae archaeon
CCGGGGAACCCCCACCATAAGGCTGGGGGTCTACAGGCCTGACAACGAGACTATACAGACCATCGTAAGCCTGGTTAGCGTCGCTGCTGACGAGGTGGAGCGCCTGATAGATGCAGGCTTCTCGGATCCCGGCAACGTAGAGGACGCGCTGAAGGCCCTCCAAGTCCTGAGGTCAGTAAGGATTCAGATAGCCGAGGTATACGCACATGCAGGGATGACGGAGAAGCTGAGGACTGAAGCGATCCAGCTGAGGGAGGCCCTCGCCAACGGGACCCTCAAGCCACCCCTCAGTCTTGACTGCTGCATATGGGAGACGGTGGGCGGCTGGATCCACATCGAGACGATCTACGGCGAGGGCGAGCCGCCCAGAGAGCTTTTGGTGGAGGTTTTCCGGGAGATAAGGAGGGTGGTGGATCCCGAGGTGGCTGTGGTGCTCATCGTATGGTCCAGCTACCCGTGGGGGATTCAGCCACCGATAATCCCCATCCCCACAAACCAGACCATCACTACCACAACCACGGTGACGGCCACCTCCAGCCAGACCGAGGAATCAGAGGTCAAAGTGGTGGTAGAGGTTCAATCCACAACAACCTCGATGCCGCAGGACACAACCACGCTAATCCAAAGCCCATCCACCACAGGGGTAGCCTTCTCAGGCGGAGGGGAGGCCCAGGCCAAGTGGCTCGGTGTCGCCGTAGCGGTTACACTGATCCTCCTGGCGGCGGCCTGGCTCAAACGGGGCTAAAGGGTGTCGCGGGGCACGTCCCTCTCCCACAGGGGCTTGCCGCGGCTCGTTTTCGGCGCTAGCCAGTCCACTAGCTCCCCGGGGCTATTAGTCTCGATTATGAAGGTTATGGCGCCCAGAGGGGATTCGTGGTCCGCGTCGACGAAGGAGACGTGGCCCATGTAGGCTGCCTGCTTGTTCAGCTTGAATATGACCAGGTTCCCGCCCGTCCCCCTCCTGAGGTACTTGCGGGCCGCGTCCAGTATCTTCTCCCTGCGGAGGAGGCTGTGGAGCTTCTTTAGGCTCCTATAGCTGTGGCTCTCCGCCACCAATAAGCGGCGCTCCCCGTACTCGACGACCTCCATGTTGACGGGGTCAAACACGTTGAGCACGGCCTGCTTGACCTTCTCCTCGTCCTCGGTGGGCCGTATCTCGGCCTCAACCTTTATCCTGGGCATGGCTCACCGCTTCCTCCAGTATTCTCAGAGCCTCCCTATAAGCTTCCTCCCGAGAGCCCTCGTTGACAAGCATGTAGTCGGCCAAAGCTATCACGCTTCCAAGCCCGAAGCCAAGCTCCACCATGTCCCTCTCCCTGAACTCCTCCCAGGTCTCGGGGTCCCCCGGCCTACCCCTCCTCCTTATCCTCTCAAACCTGGTGCGGGGGGATGCATGGACAGCGACGATCACGACCCGCCCCACCCTGGAGAACTCGTCGACCTCGTAGAGGCTTCTAACCCCATCCACGACAACTACCCTAGCACCGGAGCTCCTCAGCTTCTCGGCAACCCTCCTGGCAACGGCAGCTGGGCCCTCCTCCTCCCTCAGCTTAGATGCCACCATGTTGAGGTTCTCCGGGGTGAACTCGAGGCCCCTCCTAGCAGCCTCCTCCCTCACCACGTCGCCCATCACGTAGACAGGCAGACCCATCTCCCTAGCAGCCTCTGACACCACGCCCTTCCCGGATCCCGGCATGCCAGCTATGCAGACTATGAGCAAGCCAGAACCCTCAAAGGTAGTTGGAGACCTGGGGAAATAAAGGAGATGGTTTTCACCGCCTCCTCCTAAGCCTGACAAGCCCCAGATGGTATAGTATGGCCCTGTAGTTGGTGTAGGCGTGCACCACCGCCACCCCCGCCAGCAGGAAACTGGCGTAGACGTGTATGTCGGTCCACGTGTGCTTATCGAGGCCCAGGGCCACGGCGTTGCCGCTGCCGGGTCCCTCGGGCGCTGTCTCCAGCAGTATGCCCGTCAGCACCACTACTAGACCAGCCGTGGCCAGGAGGACGACACTTATCTTTCTGGCAGTCATGAGGGCTCCTGCCACGGCTACCGCCTCCTAACCAGCCCTCCAGGCCGAGAGCTCTAGCCCGGGTGCCTTTACGCTCAGGGCCAAGGGTCCCCACCTACCGGCTTCCCTGTAGGTCACCTCCACGTAGGTGCCCTCATCTAATATCGAAAGGAGCTCCGCAGCCTCCACCTCTCTAGCCTCGCCGCCAAGTCTGAGGGTCCAGGAACCCTTGATCGCCAGCTCCACTCCCGAAACTCTCAGCAACCCCGCCTCAGGATCCACAGCCTCTACGACGCCTCTAACTGTCTGCTCATTTCCGTCTTCGCCGACCAGGCTCCACAGCTTGTCGGCAACGCTGGCCGAGTATAGGGGAAACACCGCTAACAGCACGCCTATAGCCACGGCTACCGCCAGCCCGAACACTAGCCTGTTCAGCCCAGATCACCTTCCTGGGCTATAGTAGTTCTTGCACAGCTCCACCAGGTCCTGGGGCAGCTCGTGGGTCTTGCTGGCCTCCACTCTGCCTGTCTTAAAGAAGCCCTGAACTATCTCGGCATGGGCCCTCATGGC
The DNA here is from genome assembly GCA_015520265.1 of Pyrodictiaceae archaeon. Taxonomy (GTDB): domain Archaea; phylum Thermoproteota; class Thermoprotei_A; order Sulfolobales; family WAQK01; genus WAQK01. Next base: position 2,583 of record WAQK01000019.1, read on the forward strand.
CTGATAGGCGCATTCATTGGCAGCCACCTTTACCACGACGAGCCTGCCCTCACCCACCATCCTTACTGTTGTGTCGACGTAGGGGCTCACTGCGGCGTCTAGCTGGAAGGCAGGGTCCCATGCTCTGGGGTTTCCACCCTTCTCTAGGATACACTCCATCTGCTCTATGTGTTCGGCCAGCCTATTAATGGCGCCCGCTGGCCCCGTTATCACCCACCGTATGGTCAGGTTCTCCGGGAACTCCTGGTAGGTGAAGTTGAAGAGCCCGTGGTTGTCGAGCAGCCAGTTAATGTTCTGACCTACTGTGTGCTCGCCGCCGCACTCGAACTCCCCCATGCCGCCCTGGCCTTCCTGGCTGTGCCCCATCCCAGTAGTCATCATACGTGTCGTTGTAGTGGCTGTGTTAGCCTCGCTCCTGAGCTTCATGTATGTGACGCTGGCCCCGGCTATCACCAGTGCCACAGCTATAACTACTAGTATGGTTTTCCAGGCCTCCACCATTACCACCGGAAATACAGTCTTGAATATTCATGTTAAATGTATAACTCTCAAATAATGTATACAAATTGTCTAGCCGAGCCGCCCGGCCTGCGGAAAGTCCTATAGCCTGAACCCACTATTTTCTAGACGGTGCCTCATAGTGGTCAGGGTGTTCATAGCGGTGGACATAGAGGACCCGGTGGTCATTGGCAGACTTGCATCCATAAGGGACACACTGGTCTCCACCGGGGTTCCCATGAAGCCCGTGGAGGATCAGAACATGCACATAACCCTGAGGTTCATAGGCGAGGTCCCGGAGAGCATGGTGGACGACATATATGAGGCCATGAAGCCCGCCCGGTTCAAGGAGTTCACCATGAGGCTCAAGGGCCTAGGAGCCTTCCCCTCCATAACGCGTCCCCGAGTCCTCTGGATAGGCGTCGAGGAGGGGGCCGAGGAGCTCCGCAGGATCAGGGACACCATAGAGGCCGGGCTCAGGAGGCTGGGCCTCAGGCCGGAGAAGGAGAGGTTCATCCCCCACGTAACCCTGGCCAGGGTGAAGGGGAGAGGGAGAATGGAGAGGCTGGTCAGGGTCCTGACCGAGTACAGCGGCTACGAGGCCGGAACAGTGGTTGTGAGGAGTGTGAGGCTCAAGCAGAGCATACTGACCCCTAAGGGCCCCATCTACAGGACTCTGCGTGAAATAGTGTCGCAGTAAGGTTTTGATAGGTAGTTTAGGAAAAACACGGTGTAACTAGGGGAACCTGTAACAATAGAATCGAAAATCTTTAAAATTAATCTAAAGGATTAAGTATAAGATCAGAAGGAGGTGAGCTACACACATGCATATTACAGTGAGGCTTGCCTCCTTACTGACCATGGTTTTGCTGGCAGCGACGCCAGCCCTGCTGATAGCCCAGACGACTCAGCAAGGTCCTGTTACCATGACGGACCCTGCAACGTATAGTGCCAACGTAGATCTGCGAGCCATAACTATAAGCGACAACCAGACACACCTGCTCATAAGGATAAAGACTGGTACTCCGCTACCGCCACCCGCGGCACCAGGGACGGCTAGGGTAGACATAGAAGTGGGGGGAATGTGGTCTATTAATGACGCCCAGGGAAGGCCTCACTTTCCAGCCAGGCTGCTGGTGGACCTGGACAACAACATGTCCACAGGCATTCACAGTTACTATGTGAAGAACGGCACCATGGAACTCGTGCCAGGTATAGATATGGTCTGCTGGTTCCACTACTGGGGCGGCCAGCAGATAGACGCTGGCCTGGCCTACTACTATCCCAACGGCAGCTTCGCCGGAAGCTACGGTTTCACCATATTCTCGAACGACATTGTCTCCGGCGAGTACCTCACCATACCGCTGAACATAACGATGCTAGCCGAGATGTACCAGGCGTCAACGGGCAGGTCAGTTAACCCCCAGTCGATCAAAATATACATACCCAGCGAGTGGTACCATCCCAGGTTCATCGATATGCTTCCTTCACCCGTAACTGTGGCTGTTAACTTCTCGAGGATCAGTGTGGACGGCAACGCCAGCGACTGGAACGGGACGACAACACTTGTATCTATGGACTATGGGGATAAGGTGGTTGCAATGCCTGACAGCAACCTAACAGCCTTCTACATAGCCACTGATAACCGGTCACTGTACATAAGGGTGGATCTCGAGGGCCCCGTGCTCACTGATAACTACAGCCCCACAGACCAGCTGGAAGTGCATTGGAGATGGCTGGGAATCAGGCTAGCCTGGAACGGCTCTACCTACTGGCTATACTTTAGCCCAAGCTACTTCATGGCCTTCAACGAGACTGCGGGATGGGTCAATCTGGCCACACATCCGTCATCCTCGCCCGACTATAACGTCTCCTGGAACGGCACCAGCACGCTGGAGTTTGCCATAAATCTGTCGTCGATGGGCTTCCAAGGGTTCGGCGCTGGCACCACCGTGTCGATCTGGTATTTAGAGCTGGGCGAGCACGTGATAGACTACGTTACACCGGGAATAATTACCTATACCATCGGCCTGGGAGGCTCCACGGGCAACTATGTGAAGAGCGTTGAGAACGTTGTGGGTACAACCACTATTACCGCTGGCAACACCAATGTCACCATCAACACTACAAGTCCGACCACCGTATACGTCGGGAGCTTCGCGTCGGACCCCATGGGGCTCGGCGGGACCGGGCTGGGATACTTTGAGAGCTTCGCCAACTTCCAGTACTTCGAGGTAAGCGACCCAGCAGCGGTCGTGTGGCCGGTCATCATCACGGTGAAGTATGATGACGCCACATTAAGGGCGCTGGGCCTCAACGAGTCCTTGATAAAAGTGTTCTACTACGACAAGTACTCAGGGGAATACGTGGAGCTTAGCCCGCAGCTATACACGGTGGATACGGAGAACAATACTGTCACAATCACAGTGACCTGGGACGTGTATAACAGGAGCGACCTAACACTTGTACCCACGGCGCTTCCGCTGGTAGTTGGCGGTAAGCTGGTCCTGCCGAGCAACGATGTCAGCGACTTCCTGATGCTCGCCGCTACAGGCATGCTGATCGCCAGCGCGGCGATAACACTGGCCGCAGTAGCTAGGAGGAGGGCGTCTAGGTAGCCACACCATAGAACCATTCTATTTTTCTAGACCCGCGTTCTCAGGGCCGTGTAGCCCACATTTTTAGCCTCCAAGCGCCTAAACCATTCCAGTCGGGGATGACTAATGGTGCAGCTTGGAGAAGTGGAGAGGGAGGTGCTGGAGAGGATCAGGCCAGGAGAGGAGGAGCGCCGCAGGGTCATGGAGGTATACGGGTCTGTTAGGAGGGCCTTGGAGGAGGGTCTCCGGGGCAGGGTCCCCGGGTTCTCGGTGTCGTTGCAGGGCTCCGTCGCCAAGGACACGTGGCTTTCCGGCGACGTGGATCTCGACGTGTTCGTGCTCTTCCCGGCGGAGCTGGGGAAACGGTGGATCAAGGAGGAGGCGCTCAAGCTCCTGCTCCGCGTATTCGAGGACTGGAGGTACACTGTGAGGTACGCGGAGCATCCCTACCTGACCCTCCTGGTGGACGGCTACGAGGTTGACGTGGTCCCTGCTTTGAAGCTGACGTCGGCCAGGGAGGCGAGGACCGCCGTCGACAGGACACCCTTCCACACCGAGTATGTTAACTCGAAGCTGGACGGCGGGATGCGGGACCAGGTGAGACTGCTCAAGGCCTTCATGAAGGGCATAGGCGTATACGGTGCGGAGGTCAGGGTGAGGGGATTCTCCGGCTATCTGGCCGAACTCCTAGTGATAGCCTATGGCGGCTTCAGGGCCGTGCTGGAGGCCGCCTCGAGGTGGAAGAGGCCAGTAGTGGTAGACGTGGAGAACCACTATAGGGGCAACATCGGGGAGGTTCTGGCCAGGTTCCCCGACTCGCCCCTCGTGGTGGTGGACCCTGTGGATCCGGGGAGGAACGCCGCCGCGGCCGTGTCGCCCAGGAGGATGGGGGAGCTGGCGTGGGCGGCGAGGAGGTATCTGGAGAGCCCAGGCCCCGAGTACTTCTTCCCGCCCCGCAGGGAGCCTGGCCTCGCCGAGCTGGAGCACATTCTCTCCTCCTCGGGGCTTGAGGCCGTTTTCATCAGCTTCGACGCTCCGAGCCTGGCCCCCGACGTGCTTTGGGGCGAAGTGCTGAGGATAGCCCGGAGGGCCAGGGGCGTCGCCGAGAACTGGGGTTTCAGGGTGGTCGAGGTCGACGCCTGGAGCGACGAGGAAACGGTGGTCGTCGCGGTGGTCGCCGAGTCGGGGGTACTGAGCCCCTCGGAGCTCGTCGTAGGCCCCCAGTTCGACAACTACGAGCATTCCGAGAGGTTCCTGGCCAAGTACCTGGAGGGAGCGGTGGCCGGGCCCTGGATAGGCGAGGACGGTAGGTGGAGGGCGGTGAGACCCCGGAGGTACAGGAGCCTCGCCTCACTGCTGGAGGAGAGGCACAAGGAGTACATGGTGGCGCCCCACTTCAGGAGTGTTAGGCCCAGAATTCTGAGTCTAGGCGAGGCCTACGAGGCCCTCTCCGGGAGGGGCGGGCTCGACTGGCTCTACAGGACCCTGAGGCTGGCCCCGCCTTGGCTGTCAGGATAGATTCCCCTGAGGCTCTGGAGGTTGTCTGCTTCCCCCGGCACGCCGTCGGCACGGAGGAGTGCCGCTCCAGAGTGGAGAGCCTCGCAGAGGCTGGTGTTAGAAGCATAATACCTCGGGGGCGGAGCCTCGTCGGCAGGGTCAGGGTGCTGGGCAAGGGCCATGCCAGCGTCGTGTTCCTTGCCGAAACCGTGTACGGCCTCAAGGCCGTCAAGGTTAGGAGAACCGATTCGAAGAGACCCAGCCTCGAGGAGGAGGCCCGTCTCCTGAGCCTCGCATCCAGGCACAGACTCGCCCCCAGACCCTACGCGTGGAGCAAGGACTTCATAGTCATGGACTACCTTGAGGGCACCCTGTTGGAGGACCTCGACGCACAGGCCCTGGATCGGGGCGATGCCCAGGTGCTGCTTGCACGCCTCCTGGGCAAAGCATTCGTCCTCGACAGGATAGGCATAGACCACGGCGAGCTGTCGAGACCACATCGACACGTGATCCTTGTGAGGCTCGAGCCCTTCTTCATAGACTTCGAGTCAGCCAGCACCGCCAGACGGCCCAACAACCTGACCTCCCTAGCCTCCGCCCTCCTAGTGAAGCCCTCCAGCCTCTCAGCCGGGCTGCGGAGGGCTGCGGGTGTAGAGGCTGGTGTGGAAGAAATAGTTGGGGCCCTCAGGCGGTACAAGAAAAACCCTGGCCCCCAGACCCTTAGATCTCTGCTTCTCCTGCTTCGTCGGGGCTGGGAACACCGGTGAGCCCGGGCGGCACGCCGAAGGTCTCCGTGTACTCCCTCTTCACAGCATCCATTATCTCTCTGAGAACTCTCCTGGAGACGTACCTGATGTGAATGTCCTCAGGCCTGGGCACCCCGATCTTGCGCCCGCACTTGGGGCAGAAGCCCCCGCGCCATAGCGCGACCTCGCTGGGTGAGGGGACGCCGTAGAAGTCCTGGCCGACATACTCGAAGACGTGGAGAATCGTGCCGCAGTCCCTGCAACGGTAGATCACGGGCACCTGTCCCACCCATAGGACATGGTAACAATTATGAATATTTTATGAAAACATATACCTCGGTAATACCTGACACTCCTGTATAAATTTATCCGGATAAGATTTGGGATTACTTACATGCATGCCTCAACAAATCATCGGTAATACGGAGTATTACCCTTTAATAGTCGGCCCTCCGGCTTAATTAAAAAGATGGTCCCTCTACGTTCCCATTATACCTAGAGACCCTATAGGAGACTTGAGCTTGGGAAAAAATATAACCCATTCCCCATTTGATCCTATCCCGGCGCATAGGGGGCCGTCGTCTAGCTTGGCTAGGATGCCAGCCTGGGGCGCAAGCCCCGCCGGGCCGGGGCGCCTAGAGCGCTGGTGGTCCCGGGTTCAAATCCCGGCGGCCCCACCAACCCTTCTCAGCAACCTAAAATAACACGCCTGCGAGGAAACCCTTGGTGCTTCCACACCTTGGCATGGGCTGACAGGCTCAGGGGAGAGAAGCCGCTCATAGGAGTAGTTCATCTTCCGCCCCTGCCCGGCTCCCCCCGCTACGGCGGCGATATGGGGGAGGTTCTGGAGAGGGCGCTCTCCGACGCCGAGGCCTACTATTCTGCAGGCATAACTTGGATCATCCTGGAGAACTACGGGGACCGCCCCTACCAGGTGAGGGCGGGGCCAGCCACCGTGGCCGGAATGGCCGTAGCCGTGCGGGAAGTTAGGAGGGCTCTGCCGGACGCAGTTCTTGGAGTGAACATGCTCCGCAACTCGGGGCCCGAGGCCCTGGCGGTGGCCCACGCCGCAGGAGCCCAGTTCGTCAGGGTTAACGCGCTGGCCGAAGTTATGGAGGCTCCGGAGGGGCTGCTGGAGCCCGTCGGCAGGGAGGTGGCCATGCTCCGCAGGCTCCTGGGAGCCCAGGAGCTGGGGGTCTTCGCGGACGTCAAGGTTAAGCACGCCTCGCCTCTAGGATCCAGGAGCCTCGAGGAGGTTGCCAGGGACGCTGTGGCTAGGGGAGGGGCTGATGCTGTGATAGTTTCGGGGCCCCGCACGGGTGAGCCCCCTTCACCCGAGGAGGTCTCCCGGGCCTACAGCTGCGGGGCGCCTGTACTCATAGGCAGTGGTGTGACGGTGAGTAATCTGAGGACCTTCTGGAAGTTGGCTGACGGTTTCATAGTGGGCACCTATCTGAAGAAGGACGGTGTCACCACGAACCCCGTGGACCCCGTCAGGGTCAAGCGGCTGGTCGAGGAGTACGTGAAGCTGAAGGGCGAGTAGGCGGGCGAGCCTACGTGAGCTTTATGAGGCCCGGGGGAACCGGTAGACCCCGGGTGCCCCGTAGAGTGCTGTTCCTAGTAAGGTACGGCGAGATCGCCGTCAAGGGCAAGGGGACCAGGGCCAGGATGGTGAGGCTCCTGGAGAGAAACATAGCCGCGGCCCTCAGGCACCGCGGCGTCGGAGGATTCAGGGTCTGGAGCCGCGACGCCAGGGTTTTCGTGGAGGTCCCCGACGGCGACGGCGCCAGGGCCTCCGAGGCTCTATCCAGGGTTTTCGGCATAGTCTCCTACTCCCCCGTCGTCAGGGTGAAGCATGGCGGGCTGACCGACATTGTTTCCCGCGGCGTCGAGCTCTTCTCCCATCACGTGAGGGGGCGGAGCTTCAGGGTCAGGGCCCGCAGGTCGGGGAGGGAGCCCTTCACCAGCAAGGACGTGGAGAAGGCCCTGGGGGCGGCGTTGCTGGAGGCTGGCGCTGGCCGTGTGGACCTGGAGAACCCTGAGGTCACCGTATATGTGGAGGTTAGGGGAGAGGAGGCCTACTTCTACACCGAGGTTTTGGAGGGCCCTGGAGGCCTCCCCCTGGGCTCGGAGGGCAGGGTCCTAGCACTGGTTTCGGGGGGCATAGACTCGCCCGTGGCGGCCTGGATGATGATGAGGAGGGGCGCCGAGGTCGACATGGTGTTCTTCAACCTGGGCGGCGAGGCCCACGAGCTAGGGGTGCTCAAGGTGGCCAAGATACTGGCGGACGGGTGGAGCCACGGCTACTCGCCCAGGCTCCACATGGTGGACTTCCGGCCCGTAGTCAGCGTGCTGATGGAGGAGGTGGACGAGGGTGTGAGGGGCGTTGTGCTTAGACGCCTCATGTTCCGTGCAGCCGAGATAGTGGCTGGGGAGGAGGGGGCCCTGGGCCTCGTGACGGGCGAGAGCCTCGGCCAGGTCTCCTCCCAGACACTGCCCAACATGCTGGCGGCGGAGAAGGGGGTTGGCCTCCCCATATACAGGCCCCTCATAGGTATGGATAAGAACGAGATAGCCGGCATGGCTAGGAGGATAGGCACCTACGAGGTGTCGGCGAGGCTCCAGGAGTTCTGCGCCATAGCCGCTGGGAAGCCGCGCACAAGGGTGAGGCCCGAGGAGGTGGACGAGGCGGAGAAACGCGTCGACCCAGCACTGGTGCGCCGCCTCGTGGGCGAGAGGAGGGTGGTGGACCTCTCCAAGCTCAGCCCCCAGATCCTCGATTTGGAGCTGGAGCAGGGCTGTGAGCAACCATAAAATCCCCGGCCACGTAGTTTAGGAGGGTGTAGCGCCATGGCCGGGGAGATGGTAAGGGCCCACCTAAGGATATACGGCAGGGTCCAGGGCGTCTTCTTCCGTGCCAACATGAGAAGCGTCGCCGAGAGGCTGGGCGTCAAGGGGTGGGTCAGGAACGTGCCCGACGGCAGCGTGGAGGCCGTGCTGGAGGGCCCCCGGGAAAGGGTGGAGGAGGTTATAAGGTGGGCCCATAGGGGCCCGCCCCTCGCCAGGGTGGACAGGGTGGAGGTGGAGTGGGAGGAGTATAGGGGCGAGTTCGACGATTTCACCATAAGGTACTAGCTTGCCGCGTATTCTCTATATGACATACTTTTATTCCAAGTCACAAATATTTAGCAGAGAAGCCTTCCCCGGGGGCGGGGTGCCGAGCCTTGGACAGAACGTTCAAGCTAGTGCTTCTGGCAGGCCTCGTGTGGGCCGCCGTCGCCCTAGACATGGGCGTGATAAGCTACTCTTTGAAAGCCATAGGCAAGGAGTTCGCCCTGACAGGGGGGCAGCTGGGCGTGCTAGCATCGTCTACCCTGGTGGGCATGCTGATCGGAGCCTACACCTCAGGGCTCCTGGGCGACCGGTATGGGAGGACTAGTATGGCCACCGGCTACGCCCTCCTCCACTCGGCGGCAACGGTTCTCGGAGCCCTGGCACCCAGCTACGAGTTCGTGGTGACGGACAGGATTCTGGTGGGCATAGGGCTGGGCGGTGTTCTCCCCCTGGTTTCCAGCCTCGTTGCCGAACTCTCAAGGCCCGAGAGGAGGGGCCGCAACATAGCGTTCCTGGAAAGCTTCTGGGCCTGGGGCTGGCTGGCCGCTGTGCTGGTCTCCTGGGCCGTGCAGCCCGGCATGGGGTGGAGGGCCTACATGGCGGCTGCCGGGGCCCTATCAGCCCTGCTAAACGCAGCGATCCTCGTGCTGCCCGAGTCTCCTAGGTACCTTGTCTCGGCCGGTAGGAGGAGCGAGGCAGAGGAGATAGTCAAGGAGTACGGGGTCTCCCTTCCAAGGATCGCTGAGAGAAGGCTGAGCCTAGGTGAACAGCTGGAACTCCTCCTGGGCGGCGGGATGTGGAGGATCACGGTGCCCCTCTGGGTCACCTGGTTCATCATAACCATGGGATACTACGGGATCTTCATATGGTTCCCCAAACTGGTGGCCCAGAAGGGCGCCGAACTCGGCTTAGGGGCTATCCAGGAGTTCATCAGGAAGAACTTCTACCCCTATCTCGTCCTGGTAACCCTGTTCCAGTTGCCGGGCTACTATAGCGCAGTCTTCCTGGTCGACAGGGTTGGCAGGAAACCCGTGCTGGCCGGCTACCTGGCCGGCGTCGCGGTCTCGGCCTACTTCTACTCAACCACCAGTAGCCTGGCAGGCTTCCTCGCATGGGGCGCAGTGCTGAACTTCTTCGACCTGGGAGCCTGGGCCGCCCTCTACGTCTACACGCCCGAGCAGTACCCTACCCAGGTGAGAGCCACGGGCAGCGGCTGGGCCGCCTCCTGGGGCAGGGTTGGCGGAATAATAGGGCCCTACCTGGTCCCCCAGCTCGGAGGCTGGCAAAGCGTCTTTGGCTTCTTCGCCGCAGTACACCTGGTGGGCGCAGCCGCCGCGGCTGTTGGGAGGGAGATGAAGGGCAGGGAGATGCCGGAGATAGAGGAGTAGGTTATGGTTTCAGCCTAAAACCCTTCTTTTCCAGGCACCCGGCTATGGCGCCGCCTATGCCACTGTAGTAGCCGCTGGTGCTGATGACCTTAGAGTATAGCTTTGCCAGCCTCTCGCCCATCTCCCCTATGATCAGCCTGGCCTTCTCGCCAGGGTCGCCGTAGGCGTCGGTGGAGGCGAAGGCCTCGAGGGGCTGCCTTGGCCTGGGTGCCGGGGTCTCCAGGGGTTTGCCTACCGCGAGGCCCACCACGGGCAACACGTAGGCTGGCGCCTCGATGGCGTCGGCCACCTCGCAGGGGTTAACGTATAGTGCTATGAAGACGACGCCATACCCCATGGCTTCCGCAGCTATGGCTGCCCACGCCGAAGATATGGCAGCGCCCAGCAGGGCGTCGAGGAGGAACGCCGGGTTGGGTTTCGCCGGTTCCACACCCAGCCTCCTCGACGCTTCTATTATTTTTGCGAAGTCTACTGAGAAGACTAGGAATAGGGGTGCCTTGGCCACGTGGTCCTGTCCGCCGACCGCCCTGGCGATCCTCTCCTTCCTCCCAGGGTCCTCGACAACGGTAACCGTTATGGGCTGCATGTTCCACGCCGTGGGGGCCCTCCTGGCCGCCTCCAGGATCCGCTTAACATCCTCTCTGGGCAGAGGCTCGTCTAGGTACTCCCTGACGCTGACGTGGCCTAGGACTGTGCCGAGGCAGGGGGCCTCCCGCCCCGACGCCATTGCCTTGCTACACCTCCGTCGCCACGGCGGCTTCGAACACTATTCTGGCCGCCTTCTCGACCCTGGGGGCCAGCTCCCGGGCGGTGAGCATTTCCTCCTTGCCCTCCACCAGGCTGTCGCTGATCACCAGCAACGCCCCGGTCTTGAAGCCCCTGAGCCAGCCTAGAGCGAAGAGGCCGGCGCACTCCATCTCCACAGCCACTATCCCCCTGGATCCCCAGGTCTTGGCGAAGGATGGGTCTTCGGCGTAGAAGGCGTCGCTGCTGAACACTGGGCCGACCCAGACCTTCTCGCCCAGCCCCCTGGCAGCCTCGATGAGGTTGTAAGCTACGTCGGGGCTCGGCGCGGTGGGCATGCAAGTGCCGGGCGTGTACATTCCTATGGAGTTACCGTTGCAAAGGTAGGCCGCCCCGGTGGCAACGACGAAGTCGCCGACTCCGAGGCCCTTAACCAGGGCGCCGGCCGTGCCAAGCCTTACCATGAGCTTTGCACCGAGCATGCGGAGTTCCTCAAACACTATGGTGGCGCTAGGAGCGCCGATCCCGTGCGTAGCCACGGTTACGGGTACGCCCTTGTACTCTCCCGTGTAGACCAGGAAGCCCCTATTCTCGTTGACCAGCCTCGCGTTCTCCAGGTACCCCGCCAGCTGTCTAACCCTGGCCGGGTCCCCAGCCACTATGACCCTCTCGGCAACGTCTTCCGGCTTGGCCAGTATGTGGAACGGGGGTCCACCCATGCCATACCATCCCAGGCCGAAATGTAGTGCGGGTCTCCACTATAATTATTGCCTGTACCAGAGGGCTGAAGGCGGGCGGCAACCCTTTATTGAACCCTGCACCCCCACGTCACAGGGGCTTGGCTTGGGCCTTGAGAAGTTTCTCAGGGAGACCAAGCCAATACGTGCCAGGTCGCTGAGCCTGGGCGTGAGGAGCATAGGGGAGGAGGATGCCCTCCTCATATACACGGCTGCCTACACCTACGCGTCATCCAGGCATTCAGGGCTCATGGCCCTCGACGCGGGAGCCGGTATAGGCTACTCCACACTGTGGCTGGCCAAAGCGTTGGAGGACGCTGGCTGTTCTGGTTGTAGGGTGGTGGGCATAGAGCACTCGCCAGCCAGGTGCAGGGAGGCGTCCAGAATAGCGTCCACAGCCAGGTTTGAAGGCGTCGAGCTAGAGTTCGTAGAGGGTGACGCTCTGAGCTACGTGAAGGGCCTGGACCGGGAAACCGTGGATATAGCCTTCGTCGACGTGGAGAAGCCCCTCTACCCCGACATGCTCAGACTGCTGGAGTCCAGGCTCAAGCCTGGGGGAATAGCCCTATTCCACAACGCCTACTTCCCACCGCCGCCACGCGGCTTCGCCAGCCTGGCATCCCAGAAGCCGTGGAGGTCAACCATGATACCAACAGCGACAGGCGGACTCCTGCTGGCGATAAGGATGCCTGATAGTTAATGTAGATAAGAGGCGTTAAGCCCTTCCTCTACAGCTACACTGTAAAGGTCCTTGTCCCCCGTGATGAACTGCTCGGAACGGACCAGTTTCGCCGTGGCTATTTGTAGAGCGTCGGCCTGATATATGTGGTACTTCTCTACAAGCCTCCAACTATCCCTTAGAAGCTTAGACTTCACTGGCACTATTATGGCTATCCCAAGCTTCGCCATTCTCCGTGTCTCTACGAGGAACCTTAACCTGGTCTTAGCGTAGGTCTCTTCATCCAGCCGTCCAAGTCTCCTAGCACGATCCAGGACGCCTAGAACCTCGCTTACATTCCACAGACTATAAGAGATCACTATATCGCCTGTATATGCCTTGAGATATATTTTCCTCACATATTCGCTACCGGGCTCCTTCACGTATCTCTTAATTATGGCACTACTGTCCAGATAGACGGGCAATTCTATCCCGCCTCTCCTCTCTAACTAGATCGCTAACGGTTCCTGAAATGGGCTCAACCGGTTGGAAAGCTATTTCAAAGTCCTCCGCTTTTTCTAGCCAGGCTCCTAGGGCCTTGTCTATAATTTCTTCTACAAGCTCGTCGGCTATCATGTCTTCTAGAAGGCTGCTGAGGTCCACGCCTCTCCTCCGGGCATACATCTTAAATTTTGACCAGAGTTCCTTGTCGACGTAGATGCTTGTCTTGACTTTCAATACCGACTAGCCTCCTTTACAGATTATACCGAAATCGGTATTTATTAATTTTAGCAGGGCTACACACAGTTCTATGATCCCACTCTAAGCCCTGAGCTTGTAGCAAGGCTTCTCAGCAGGCTTATGGTTGAGAGGGAGGCCAGGTAGCTGGTTTTGGGGTTGTCGGGGCTGGGAGTGTTTTCTACCACTATTCTGAGCCCCGACGCAGGGGATTCCACCAGTATCTCGTGGGTGTTCCTCTCCACGGCAGGGTCGGCCACTATCTCGACCACGGGCTCCACGCCCGCGGCCAGGGTGAGGGCTGCGGCCACGTTGATGTTGGCCGGAAACCTCTTCACGGCCTCGCTGGCGGGGCCTTTGAACAGTAGCTTGGGCTCCTCCGTCTCCACTCCCAGGGCCCTAGGCGGCTTCCGGGTCCTGAGGGTCAGCCTTTCTATGCCGACCAGTCTCAGGGCCTTGAGGGCGTCTAGGCCAGCTATGGCGCCGCTGGGCACGTGGATCTCCGTGGATCCCCGCTGGGCGGCCTCCAGGAGCCTGTCCCGGGCCTCGGGGTCTAGGAGGGCGCCTACGCTGAGCACCACGAGGTGGGCCCCGGCCTCGAGGATCCTGGGGCCCAGGGTCTTCACCGCTTCCTGGCTGGCGGCCTCCACCACGACTTGGGGCCGGGCCTCTAGGAGCTCTTCGAGGCTACGGGCGACCAGGGGCTTCTGGGCCCCTAGGCTCTCGGCCAGCTCCCTGCACTTCTCCTCCACGATGTCGTGGAGGGCTACGAGCCTTGCCGGTATGGTTCCCCTGTCGACGGCCCTGGCTATGGTGGAGCCTATGGCTCCGCACCCTATTATGGCGAGCCTCAAGGCCTCTCCACCTCCACCACTTCGAGGCTCAGATCTATGGGGCGAGCCTTCATCGTTATGGAGCTCGTGCTTATCACGTCTGGCCCGGCGGCCGCGTACTCCTCCACGTTGTCCGGGCTGACGCCTCCGCTGACCTCCACCAGCACCCTGCCCCTAAGCCCCTCCTCCTCGAGCCTCCTCAGGGCCTCCCTGACCTGGCCGGGATCCATGTTGTCCAGCATCACCACGTCGGCTCCCGCCCTGGCCGCCTCCACGGCGTCCTCCACCGTCTCTACCTCCACCTCGACCTTGTGGATGAAGCTGGCCCTCCTCCTTGCCTCCCTGACGGCCTCGCCGACGCCGCCCAGTACTGCCAGGTGGTTGTCCTTGATGAGGACTGCGTCGCTGAGGCTGAACCTGTGGGTGTCGCCGCCCCCCGCCTCCACGGCCTTCTTGGCCAGATGGAGGAGGCCTGGCGGCGTCTTCCTGGTGGCGGCTATCCGCACCGCGGGGTTCGCCCTCCTGGCCCTGTCCACCAGTGTCCTGGTTGCCGTGGCTATGCCTGCCAGTATGCTGAGGAGGTTGAGCAGGGTCCTCTCCACGAGGAGCACTGTGTGGGCGTCTCCCTCCACCTCTAGGATAGCGTCTCCCTCCCCGAACCTCTCGCCGCCCCTCTTCAGGGGCCTGGCCCTAAGGCCTAGGCATTCCAGCGCCTTGGCTATCTCCTCGGTGCATGCAGCCACGCCGGGCTCGTTGGCCCTGACCACCGCTTTTACCCGGGTCCCACGGGGCACGAGGAGCTCGGTGGTCAGGTCGCCGTGGGGCGAGTCCTCCCGGACCCAGGCAAGGATCTTCTCGGCGAGGAGGCGGGGGTGCAAGGCTCACACCATCTTGAAGGAGGTTTCAAGGATCTCCCTTATCCTGCCCGCCATGCGGGGATCCACCTTTACGACGGGCTTCATCTTTTCGAGAGCCTCTGCTACGTGGTGGAGCGTGTTCTTCTTCATGTTGATACATATGGCCCTCGGGTTGACAGGGTAGATCTTCTTGCCGGGATACATCTTCCTGGCCCTGTACACCAGGCCCTCCTCGGTCCCCAGGAGGAAAACGTCGCCCTCAAGCTCGCCCACGGCCCTTATCATCTGGCTCGTGCTGCCCACGTAGTGGGCGTGCCTCCTGGCCTCCGGGGGCACCTCAGGGTGGAGGATGAGCTTGGCTCCGGGGTGCTCCTCCAGCGCCTTCAAAACGTAGTACTCGTTGACCAGGAACTCGTGGACAGGGCAGTGGCCTCCCGATGGCACGGCTACGATCTTCTTACCGGTCTTCTCGGCAACATAGGAGGCCAGGTTCTTGTCGGGTCCGAACAGTATGACCTCGTCGTCTAGCCTGGCTATAAGCTTGAGGGCTGAGGAGCTGGTCACAATGTAGTCGGCATGGTACTTGGCCGGGGCGTAGGAGTTGATGTACATGACCAGCGGGGCGCCCGGGTAGAGCTCCCTGTAGGCCTTGATGGTCTCCAGATTGAGGAAGCCTGCCAGGGGGCAGCCAGCCTTGATATTGGGTATGAGCACCGTCTTGTCGGGGTTCAAGATCGCCGCCGTCTCGGCCATGAAGTAGACGCCCGCCAACACTATTACGTCGGCGTCCACCTCCATGGCCTTCTTAGCCAGCTCCAGGCTGTCGCCCACGAAGTCGGCTATGTCCTGGACCTCGGGTAGCTGGTAGTTGTGGGCCAGAATCACGGCGTTTCGCTCCTTCCTGAGCCTCTCGATCCTCTCCCTAAGCTCATCGAGATAGCTCAAGCCCAGCACCTCCTCCACTGGGTCGACGCTGGGGCTGCCACATCCCCGGTATCCCGGTCTCCCAAATATAATATTACGTTTTCAATCAGGGGATACACGTTCAGGCGGTCTCTGAAAAATGATATGCAAGATTAGTTCACTGAAACAAGATTATGGTGTTAAACAATCCTAATATAAGGTTGTTATGGGTTGTTCCGAAAAAATATAAAGAAACTGTCTATTTGTAATATTTTGGTGATTATGTTTGAAAAGCCAGGTTATAGCAGTACTAATCCTCGCGTTGATGCTTACATTTAGTTTCACTGCAGCACACACTCTAGCCTTCACCCTCTCAAATACACTTCCCAGTACTAAGCCTGTTCCCCTCGTTAGGTTTGTGGAGGTCCTTGTTCCTGTCCGGAGCTTGCCTCCGCTGGTAGGGGCGAAAATTAGTAGTTTGAGAATAGCTCTCTACGCTAACGGTAAGTTCTACGAGGGCATCATTTCTGTAATCCCTGAGAGGACTCGTAGCTTCCTTCCTCTCTACAACATGTCTACTGAGATACTACTCTTCAAAGACAGAGTAAGTGAAAGCGACCTACTATACCTCATGATACCTCTCGTGAAAGTTATGGGCAAAGAACTGCATGGGGCCAGGACGACGGACTGGGGTGTACGTTATGCTAAACTTAGGCTACATAATAGACTCGCGGTGAGCCTACAGGCTTTCGGCCAGCTCCTAAACATCTATATCTACTTTGACTACAAGATTGAATGCCCCCGCCCTCTAGCCCTGTATTCCAAGCTAGTCAAAGCACCTATAATTAGTGGCAAAGCTCAACACGCAACGGCCAAGATCCTAAACTACTTC
>WAQK01000020.1 GCA_015520265.1 Pyrodictiaceae archaeon
GACCCTCCTGACCTTCTCTGGATCGGCATGGCCGGTGTAGACAAAGCAGGCCATGAGTACGGAGCAGCCAGTGGGGAATATAGGAGGGCTATTGAGGAGGCTTCACGCCTCCTGGGCATGCTTCTCGACACGCTGGCAGGGGAGGGAATGGCCAACGATACGCTTGTAGTGGTGGTGAGCGACCACGGCCACCTAGACACCGGCGGTCACGGGGGTCCCGAGAAGGAGGTTACCAGGGTCGTCCTGGGCCTTATAGGCCCCCACGTGGCCCGGGGGATAAGGATAGATCGCCGGGTCATGTATACCAGTGTGGCACCCACGATCGCCATGGCCCTCGGTCTACCTGCAAAGATCACTGCCTACGGGCCTCCACTGGTATGGGCCTTTACGGATGACACACTTAACATAACGGCGCCCTACTCGCTGGCCACCGCTAGGAACCTCTACTACCACCTGGACGCGCTCGCCAAGGCAGTGGGAGTAGAAGTCGGGGGTCTGGACAAGATCCGCGACACGCTTACTGATGCTGAGTCCCTCCTCCGCTCAGGGGATCTCGAAGGCTCGATTAATGAGACGGTGAAGGCCTTCGACTCTATGCTCCAGTTCTATGAAAGCGTGCGGGCGGCAGCCTCACATGGCGGTTTTAAGTGGTCGGCGGTCGTGGCGGGGATCCTGGCCCTGATGGTGGGCGTGGTGGCCGCCTCCTCGAGGGTTGCTGGTCGCCGAGCATCTATAGCGGCGATACTGAGCGGCATAGCCGGAATAGCTGTCTTCTGGGTATTCTTCGTGGGTGTAGAGAGATTCTTGCCGACAATGTCTTCTGTCAATGAGCTGGGAGATTACGTGGGCGCGGTGATGAAGTCCTCCATAGCGGCCCTGCTGGCCTCAGGCTTGCTGGTGGCTGTGGTGGTGAGACTCAAGAAGCTGTCCCCTGCAGCGAGGCTACCATATGTACTGATAGTGACGCATGTGTCCCTGGTGGCTATGGCGTCGCTCCACATCTATGTCACACTAGTGTTCTACGGCGCGTACGTCAGGTTCCCGTTCCCTGACTGGAGCCTGGCGTACCTGTACTACACATCGCTGATCAGCGACGTGTTCCTGCTGCTTCTAGGCTGGTTGTTGCCCCTCGCGGCTGGCCTGGTATGGCTGTTGCTTGGAAGGCTTGAGAAGACGGGAATCATAGAGGCGTAGGAAAGAGGGTTGGGTTAGAGGAGGTCCAGCAGCACCCGGGCCAGCTCCTCGGCCACTTCGTCGGGGCTTCCAGAGATTTTCTTTTTCATCCTCTCGGGGGGCTTGGCCTCCTGTAACTCTACCACCTCTGTGGCCGAGCCTTTGAAGCCAACCTCTTCTGGCGAGAGCCCTAGGTCGGCTATGCTCCAGACCTTGGGCTGGAACTCGCGGTCGGCCCAGCGTTTCCTCCTGAAGTCGGGGAATCTGGGTGTGTTGCAGCCCAGCTCGACAGCCGCCACGAAGGGCATCCGGACCTCCAGGATCTCGTGTCCTCCCTTGATGGTCCTCTTAACCCTGGCCAGGCCCTCTCCGGCGACCTCTATGTCGGACACGTAGGTCACGTGGGGCACTCCGAGCCACTCGGCTATACCTGGGGGCACTTGGCCGGTGCTGCCGTCGCTACTCTCCTCGCCGCACAGGACGAGGCTGTAGTCTCCGATCTTCTGGATGGCCCTGGCAAGGGTCAGGGTCGTTGGGAGGGTGTCTGAGCCTATCAGGGCCTTGTCGCTGATCAGCACTGCATCGTCAGCCCCCATCGCCACAGCCAGCTTCAGGTACTTGTCCCAGAAGGGCGGGCCCATAGACACCACTATGACTCTTCCACCGTGCTTGTCTTTTAGCTGGAGGGCCAGCTCGAGGGCGTTCTTGTCGGCCGGGTTGATCTCGTTTCTGGCCTGGCTCCTGTCGAGCCTCTTGGTCTCTGGGTCGAATTTGACCTCCTCGGGCTTGGGCACCACTTTGAGACACACTATTATGTTCTTCAGCTCCACGGCTACCCACCTCTTCTGAGTTTCTCTACGAGTCTGGGCACTATTTCGAAGAGGTCGCCAACAGCGAAGTAGTCGGAGTACTCCAGTATCGGGGCCTCAGGGTCCTTGTTTATGGAGATCACAGTCCCCACGTCGCGTATGCCGGACACGAAGTGGGGCGCGCCGCTGGCCCCCAGCACTATTACTAGGTCTCCCTTCAGGACCACGCCTGTGGATCCTACCTGGAGGTCCCTTGGAGCCACCCCCATGTCGGCCAGGGGCCTGGTAACCCCGATGTCAGCCCCTATAACCTCAGCCAGCTGCTTGGCAGGCTCCAGGTTCCCCCCGGTACCCATGCCAGCTATTACGACCTTCTTGGACTTGGATATGTCCAGGACCTTGCCAACGCTCCTCTCAACGACCCGCATCCTCACCTTGGACTCGTCTATCCTGGGTTCCACCACCTCAACCTCGGCGCCACTCCACTCCTTGCGGGGCTCGAAGACCCCAGGTGCCACCGTGGCCAGCTGGGGCATACCCTTTGTGTGCTTCACTATGGCGACTATGTTGCCGCCGAATCCAGGCACCCCCCCTACGAGTCTGCCGTCCTCGCTGTAGTCCAGCGAGATCACATGGGCCATCAGGCCCGTCTTGAAGCGTACAGCTAGCCTCCCTGCCAGGTCCCTACCGTTCCTGGTGGCGCTGAAGAGCACCGTGTCGGGTTTCCGCTCCTCTATGAGGGCTGAGACTACCTGGAAGTAGGGGTCGGCCAGATACCTCTCCAGGAGGGAGTGCTCGGCCACGAGAACCTTATGGGCCCCGTAGGCCCCTACCTCTTCGGCCAAGCCTCCAACATCCTTGCCTAGGAGCAGTGCGGCCACCTTGAACCCCTTCGAGTCTGCCAATTCCCTTGCCTTGGAGAGTACTCCAAGGGAGGTTTCCTCCACCTCCCCCGAGTCCTGCTCCACGAAGACCCAGATCTCCTTCTCGGACACAGGTTTCACCCCCTAAGGCTACGGCTAAGTAACTCTACCACGTCCGGGAACTGGAGGTCCACGCGGGCCACCTTGGCCTCGTCCTCGAACATCCTTATACAGTAGGGGCATGCCGTGGCCATCGCTGACGCCTCGGTGCTGCGGGCCTCGTCGAGTCTCCTCCTTGTTATGCTGCGGGCCTCCATGTTCTCGCTCCAAATGCTTCCGCCTCCCCCGCCGCAGCAGAGGGACCTGGACTTGGTGTGCTCCATCTCCACCAGTTTGAGACCCTCGATGCTCTCCAGCACCGTGCGGGGCTCCTCGTAGATGTTGTTCCACCTGCCCAGGTAGCAGGGGTCGTGATAGGTCACGGTGGCCTCTAGGCGGCCGGGCTTTAGCCTGCCGTCGTTGATGAGCTCGGCCAGCAGCTGGACGTGGTGCATGACGGGTGCAGGCGGCTTAGCGCCCAGCCTAGGGTAGACGTGTTTCAACATGTTGTAGCTGTGGGGCGACACGGTGACTATGGCGGTGGGCTTCAGCTTCTCCATGGCCTCCACGTTGCCCTGAGCCAGCTCCTCGAGGAAGTACTCCTCCCCGATATGGTAAATGACGTCGCCGCAGCAGGTTTCGGCGTCCCTCATCACGGTGACCGGCACACCAGCCTTCTTGAGGATCTCCACGAGGCTGCGCAGCGTGTTCTGGAGCCTTTTATCGTAGGCGGCTAGGCAGCAGGTGTAGAGCAGCACGCCGCCCTCCCCAGGGTTGGCGGGTAGCTCTATGCCCTGGAGCCACGCCGCCCTCTGGGTCCTGGGCTCGCCGAGGGGGTTGCCCTCCTCGTAGACCCTCCAGAGGACCTCGTTGAGCTGGGCGGGGGCCTTCTTCTCCTCGTAGAGCATGGCCTTCAGCCCCCTCATGACGCTGGCTATCTCCACGCCCCTAGGGCAGGAGGTGTCACAGTACTTGCAGGAGACGCACTTCCAGACCTGCTGGTCTATCTCGGGTATGCCGAGCTGGGCCTTCCTCAGCACCCTTCTCACGGGTATGGTTCTGGGCAGCAGGCATACGGCGGTGCATGTACCGCACTGATAGCAGCGGCTGAAGGTGGGGCCAGCGTAGCTGGCTATCTTCTCCCTCGTCTTGAAGTCCAGCCTATACCGGGTCATGGTTTCATCCTCCTAAGCGCCTCTACTGTGGCCTGGATCTCCTCTTTGGTCACGGTTTTCCTCACCTTATCCAGGGTCTTCATAGTGTCCACGAAGTCGGGCACGTCGGGGGCCCCGAAGAGCCTGAGGATGAACCTGTCCTCCCTGACCCCGGCTTTCTCCAGGAGCTTCTTCCAGGCCTTGAACCTCCTAACAGTGTGGACGTTGGCGTTCTGGTAGTGGCAGTCTCCCAGCCTGCACCCTGTCACGGCGACGGCCGGGGCCCCCAGCATGAAGGCCTTCTTCACGAGCCTCCAGCTAACCCTGCTGGAGCAGGGGAGCCTAATGATCCTGGGCGACGCCGGGTACTGTACCTTGAATATACCAGTGTTGTCGGCGGCTGCGTAAGAGCACCAGAAGCAGGTGAAGGCTATGGGCTTCTCCCACGGCTCCTCCGAGAGAGCGGCCTCCAACTGCCTGTAGATGTCCTCGTCCTTGAAGCCCGGTATGAATATGGCTCCGGTGGGGCACTCGGCTACACAGGCTCCGCACCCCTCGCAGGCGGCTTGTACGACCTCTATGTGCTTCCGCACCTCTCCCTTTATCGCGTTGTAGGGGCAGACCCTCATGCAGGCACCGCACTTTATACACTTGGACTGGTCTATCACGGCCACTAGGGGCTCCTTCTCCACGTAGCCCTTGTTGAGCAAGGCGGCCGCCTTGGCTGCTGCAGCGTAGGCCTGGGCCACGGTCTCCCTGAGGTCCTTGGGGCCCTGGGCTGTGCCTGCCAGCATCACTCCTGGAACGGGGCTCTCCACGGGCCCCAGCTTGGGGTGCGACTCTAGGAGGAAGCCCTCCATGTCCCTCGATATCTTGAGCTGCTCCACCAGGGGCTCTATGTCGGGGTTGGGCTCTAGGGCTGTGGCCATGACTATGGCGTCCGCCGGCACTAGGACCTCTGCCCCGAGGAGCTCCTCCTGCACCACGACGCCCTCATCGGTTATCCTTATGCTCTCCTCCACTGGCTTCAGGCTGCTAACCTTGAGGAACACCACGCCCTCCTCGGCGGCTTTCCTATAGAGCTCCTCGGCGCCCCTGCTGTAGGTCCTTATGTCCTTGTAGACTATGGCTACGTTCTTGCCCATCCTCCTCAGGTGGAGGGCCTGGTGGATCATGGATGTGCAGCAGTATCTGCTGCAGCCGCGCTTCTCGTTCCTGCTGCCAACACATGCTATGAATACAACGTTTTCGCCGGGAACGTTGTAGCCCTTGGATTCGAGGTCCAGGAGCGTGTATATGTTGGGCCTCTTGCCGTAGCCCAGGTGGGTGGGCTGGTGTACCTTGGCGCCCGTAGCCATTATGATGGCCCCGACCTCCAGTTGCTCCCCGTTGCTCAGCTCCACCCTGAAGTTGCCGACGAAGCCCTCCACCTTCTCCACCGTGGTGCCCGTGTACACCTTGACCCCGGCGGCTCTGAGCTCCTCCAACGCCTCGTCGAGCACCTTCTTGGCCTCCACGCCCTCAGGGGCTATGAGTCTCAGCTTCCTAAGCACCCCTCCGAGTTCTGGCTCTTTCTCCACCAGCACGGTTTCCAGGCCCAGCCTAGCCGCTGCCGCTGCGGCCTTCATGCCGGCTATGCCGCCGCCCACTACGAGGACCCTCTTAACCACGGGGAACCTGAGGGTCTTGAGGGGCTGGAGGAGAGGGGCTCTCATAACGGCCATCTTAACGTAGTCCTTGGCCTTCTCCGTGGCCTCCCTAGGCGTGTCCCTGTGGACCCAGGAGTCCAGGTTCCTGATGTTGGCCAGGTCGACGAGGAACGGGTTGAGGCCAGCCATTTTGGCAGCCGTCCTAAAGACGCCGAGGTGTGTCGCGGGGCTGCAGGCAGCCACCACTATCCTGTTAAGCCTCTTCTCTCTGATCACCTGGGCTATGTACTCTACAGAGGCGGCTGAGCATGCGAACTTGAGGTCCTCGGAGTGGACCACGTTGGGCAGCTTGGCGGCGTAGTCCCTGACCTCCGCTACGTCCACCACCCCGGCTATGTTGCTGCCGCAGTGGCATACGAAGACCCCTATTCGGGGTTCCTCCACATCGGTTATCGTTTCCTTAAACTCCTCCTCGGCCAGGCGGAGGCCCTTGAGATGAGAGAGGGCCAGCGCTGTGGCGGCGCCAGCCTCCTGCACTGTGTCGGCGATGTCCTTGGGCCCTGCGGCGGAGCCTGCCACGTAGACGCCGGGCCTCGTGGTCTCGACTGGGCTCCAGGGCTTGCCCAGCTTGAGGAAGCCGTCGCGGTCCACCTGGATCCCCAGGGCCTTGGCCAGTTTCTCGAGCCCGTTGCTGGGCAGAACCGAGGGTGCCAGGACTATCATGTCGTACTCGCGCTCCTCCACCGTGC
>WAQK01000021.1 GCA_015520265.1 Pyrodictiaceae archaeon
CATAGGGTCCAGCCCCAAGGCGGCCAGGTACGCCGGGATAAGCTACGCCAAGGTGACGCTGCTGGCCATGCTGATCAGCGGCGGGCTGGCGGGGCTGGGCGGAATGAGCGTGGTGGCAGGCCTCACGGGGGAGCTCATGGAGGCCCAGAGGATGTCGCCGGGCTACGGGTATACCGGGATCATAGCCGCCTGGCTCGGCAGGCTACACCCCGCCGCGGTGGTTGCGGCGTCCCTTTTCCTGGGCCTCATCTATGAGAGACAGTCGGTGCTCCAGGCCACCATGAGGCTGGGCGTAGGTTACACCATGCTTTTCAACGGCCTGCTCCTCTTCGCAGCCATAAGCTCCACGTACCTGGAGAAGAGGCTTAGGGAGGCTGGTAGGCTTGGCTGACCTCGAAATGGTTCTCTCCAATCTCATGAGGTACGCCGTTGACTACTCCACGCCCCTCCTCCTCGCCGCGCTGGGCGAGGCTCTCGCCGAGAGGTCCGGAGTGCTCAACCTGGGCGTCGAGGGTATAATGGCTGTAGGCGCTGCGACAGGCTTCGTGGTGACGCTTCACACGGGCAACCCGTGGCTCGGAGTGGCTGCAGCCGGTCTGGCTGGCCTCCTCCTAGCAGCCATCCACGCCTTCTTCAGCGTGACCCTGAGGGCCAACCAGATAGTCAGTGGCCTAGCCCTGGCCATAGCAGGGCTGGGCCTCTCCAGCATGGCCGCTAGCGGCTATCTGGGCAGAACGGTGCCCAAGCTTGAAACCCTGCATATCCCAGGCAACCTGGCCCCCTCCTGGCTCAATGACCATAACCCGCTGGCGTACTTGGCCCTACTCCTATCCCCGCTACTCTGGCTCCTCATGGAGAGGACGGAGTGGGGGCTCACGGTGAGGGCTGTGGGCGACGACCCCTCAACGGCTAGGTCGGTGGGCATCGAGGTGGCCCGGCTTCGCTACGTATGCGTACTGGCGGGCGGCGCAGCCGCCGGCGTGGCGGGGGCCTACCTACCCCTCTCGGTCTATGGTGGCTGGTTTGAGGGCATAACCGCGGGGAGGGGCTGGATCGCTCTGGGCATAGTGATCCTGGGGTTCTGGAACCCGCTGAGGATCCTTCTCGCGTCTTACTTTGTCGGTGCCGTGATGTCGCTTCCCCACGTGGCGCCAGCCCTCGGCCTGAGGGTGAACGAATACCTGCTTCTGGCCATACCGTACCTCGCGGTCATAGCTGTCCTAAGCATAGCCTCCATCGAGGCGGCGAAGAAGCGTGTGGGGGCCCCCATGAGCCTCGGCAAGTCGGAGTACTAGCCTCGGAACCGTTGACAGATAGTCTTAATAATAATTGATACCCACAACGGTGGGATGGTGGTGCGCATTATCCAGGGCCCCCAATCTTAGAGAAGTGTATCGCGCCAGGAGGGTTGTGTCGAAACACCTGCCAAGGACGCCCCTAAGATACGCCCGGAAACTGTCCCGCCTGGCCGGATTCGACGTATACCTCAAACTCGAAAACCTGCAACCCACAGGTGCGTTCAAGGTGCGCGGCGGCGTGTACTTCGCCCATGTTAGGAGGGAGGAGGCTGTTGCCCGCGGCATGGTTACTGCGTCCACGGGCAATCATGGACAGTCCATAGCCTTCGCCGCATCGCTAATAGGCGCTAAGGCGGTCATAGTTATGCCTAAAAACGTGCCTAGGGTTAAGGTTGATGCCCTCCGCAGCCTCGGGGCAGAGGTCGTGTTCTATGGCCAAATCTACGAGGAGGCGAGGGAGTATGCGGAGCACCTGGCCGAGAAGACGGGTATGCTATACGTGCACGGCGTCAACGAGCCCCTCCTCTACGCTGGTGTGGCGACGATGCACCTGGAGAATATCGAGGACTTGCCGGATCTGGATGTGATAATCAACCCGATCGGCGGAGGGTCAGGGGCCTCCGGCGCCGTTATTGTGGCGAAGACCGTTGACCCCGGGATCAAGGTTGTAGGGGTTCAGGCGGAGGGTGCTAGCAGCTTCTATCATTCCTGGAGACAGGGGCGCCTCTTGGCGACAGAGAGGGCCGAGACCATAGCGGAGGGCCTGGCCACTGCCAGGGCTTACGAGCTACCCTTCAGCATACTGAAGGACCGTATAGACGACATAGTACTGGTTGGCGACGAGGATCTCCTGAAGGCCATGAAGATGCTTTTGGAGCTGGAGGGTGTGGTGGCCGAGCCCTCCGGCGCCGCGGCCATGGCTGCCGCCTGGAAGCTTAAGGAGGTCCTAGAAGGGCAGAAAGTGGTGGTGATGGTTACCGGGGGAAACGTGGAGCCAGAGCTTCTGCGCAGGGTGTGCGGGATGCCGGCCTGGTGGGAATAGCGGCTCCGCTGCAGTTTAGGTTTTTAAACCTGTTTCCCACAGTTTTCCCGGAGGCTAACATCTTGAGATATGAAGTCGTGGTCGTCGGGGCGGGTAGCACGGGCACCAGTATAGCCTTCCACCTTGTTTCGAAAGGCGCTAAGCGTGTCCTCCTGGTAGACAAGTCCTGCCTCGGCTGCGGCCAGACCAGCGTCAGTAGTGCCATCATAAGGACCCAGTACAGCCACCCCGAAACCAGGAAGATGGCCGTTTGGAGCTGGAGGTTCATCCGGGAGAGGTTCGTCGACGAGACAGGATGCCCCCACAGCCCCTTCTACGAAATCGGCGTCGCCTATGGAGCCGGAGAGGAGCAGGAGGCCGAGGTCAGGCAGGTGGCCTCGGCCCTCAGGGAGATGGGCGTTGATGTGAGGCTAATGAGGCCCGAAGAGTTCGCCGAGACCATCCACCCTATAGACACGGAGGGGCTCAGCCTGGTGAGCTGGGAGCCCCGCGGAGGCTTTGGCGACCCCCACACCCTCGTCTCCTGCTTCGCGGAGGCAGCCAGAAAGAGGGGGCTGAAAATAATGCAAGGCGTGCGCGTCGTAGGTCTCGACATGGAGCCTGGCGGCGACCTGGTTAGAGGCGTTAGGCTGGAGACCGGCGAGACCGTGTCTGCCGAAACCGTGGTCAACGCCATGAACGTGTGGTGCAACACGCTGCTCTCCAGATACGGCCTCGACCTCCCCATAGTAGTTGCCAAGGAGGAGGTCGTGGTATTCAGCCATCCTGGGCGCAGGGCCGGGCCCGTGTGGGCGGACCTGGTGTTGGGCTTCTACTCCCGCCGGGAGTCGCAGGAATCGACGCTTGTAGGCAGTCTGGAGCCAGCCCAGGCCGCCTCCGAAGAAAGTGTGGAACCCGGCTTCTACACTAAGCCACCCACGCGGCTGGTGCTGGAGAGAGGTATAGCGGCTAACAGATTCCCGGAGCTCCGGGAGTCGACGCCTAAGGCTGCATGGTACGGGTACTATGACGTGTCGCCCGACTGGCAACCCATACTAGGCTCCGACCACAGGGCTGAAGGCTTGATCCATGCTGTAGGGCTCAGCGGCCACGGCTTCAAGCTCTCACCAGCCATAGGAGACGTGGTGTCTGACATTGTTCTGAGGGGAGAGCCAAGGCTGGTTGACCCTGAGCCTTACAGCCCTTCAAGGTTCTGGGAGGGCAGACCCGAGAGGGGCAGGTTCAAGTACGGTATACTTGGTTGAAAAATGGGGTGGGGATTAGCCTATCTTCCTGTACACCCTCATAAGGAGCGGCTTGAACCCCTCCTTGGCGAAGAACTTCTCGGCTATCCTGTTGTTGGGCGGATGCTCTGCTGCTAGAAGCGTTATCCCCTTCTCGGCGAGCCTCTTCTCCAGGGCATCGAGCAGCTGCTTGGCAACACCGCGGCGCCTATAGAGGGGGTGCACGTAGATGTCCGTCACCAGGCCTTCTAGGCGGGGCTCGTAGAAGAGCCTGTCAACTATCTTGGCACGCACCATCCCCACGACCTCGTCTCCAGCCTCAGCCACCAGCATGACAACGTCGGGGTTGTCAAAGCTCTTCTCGATATACTCCCTAGCAACTTCCTCTAGATCCTCGCGGACCATGTACATGGGGTCCAGCTCCTCGTTGACCTGCTTTAGCCTGACAACGAATTCTGCCAGCTTCTCGGAGTCCCTCTTCTCGGCCTCCCTAATAGTTATACTTCCCGACGCGTGTGCCATGGGGGGTCACCTCTCAACTTTTTCCTCCAGTTCCTTGATGTAGACCGAGGTTAGGGGCCTGAAGCCAAGGTCCCTGTAAAAGGATACAGCTATCTCGTTGAGGTGGGGGAACTCGGCCGCTATGGCTTTGGCCCCCTTCTCGCGGAGCTTCTTGGCGGCCTCCTCTATCAGCCGCTTGGCCACGCCCCTGCGCCTGTAGGATGGGTGGACGTAGAGCTCCATCATCACGCCCAGGGGGCTGGCCCTAAGTATGGGGTTGTGCCTTACCTCGCCGTGGATCAGGCCGACCACGCAGCCCTCGGACACTGCTACCAGCAGGACCGAGTTCTCCTCCTCAGCGTAGCGCTGGATGAGCTGCCTGGCCACGGGCTCAGGATCGTCGACCATGGTGTAGAGGGGGTCGAACTCCTCGTTGACCCTGTAGAATCTTACCAGGAATTTGGCTGCCCGCTCCAGCTCCTCCTCGCTTACGGGGGGCCTAATGGCCATCTTCTCCGCCGCCACGTCTAAGCACCCCTCTTCTTCTCGGGCTTCGACTCTATTATCTTTCGTACATCCTCGGGCACCGGTTTTATGAGGCCCGTCTTGTAGAAGAGCTCCAGCTTGTCGATGGTGGACTTGATGATGTTGTAGGCCCTCTCGTACAGCTCGTCCCTGCTCATCTTCACCCTGGCCAGGCCCTCCGCTATGGCCTGCAACGCTGTAGCCGTGGCCACCCTTGGGTAGACCTCCCATTCCTCCATGGTTGGGAGTATGTAGTCCTCGTGGATGCCTTTCTCCTCGGCGAACCTGGCCAACTCCTCAGCGGCGGCTATGGCCATGGTGTCGGTTATGGTCTTGGCCCTCACGTCGAGGACCCCGCGGAACACTGCGGGGAAGACGAGGCTGTTGTTCACCTGGTTGGGCAGGTCGCTCCTACCGGTGGCAACGATCTTTGCCCCGGCCTCCTTGGCATCCCAGGGCCATATCTCGGGGACGGGGTTGGCCTCGGCGAATACTATGGCATCCTTCTCCATGAGCCTAACCCACTCCTTCTTTATCACGTCAGGGCCCGGCCTCGAGGCCGCCACGACGGCGTCGGCGCCCTTCATGGCTTCGGGTATTCCTCCTCCGCGGAGGTCGTTCCACCCGCCCTCGGTCTCAACGGCTATCTGGTACTTCCACCTGTTGCTTATCATGAGCCTGTCTATGTCCTCCCTGTCGGGGTGCAGGACGCCCTTGCTGTCCACTACGACTAGGTTACGGGGGTTGATGCCGTATGTTTTGAGGAGGCGGTAGAGGGCTATATTGGCGGCGCCGGCGCCTATGAGGGCGATCCTCATGTTCTTAAGGTCCTTGCCCACCAGCTTGGCCGCGTTGATCAGGCCTGCCAGGGTGACCGTGGCTGTCCCCTGCTGGTCGTCGTGCCACACGGGTATGTTGAGCCTCTTCCGGGCCTCGTCGAGGATGTAGAAGCACTTGGGGCTTTCAATGTCCTCCAGGTTTATCCCGCCGAAGCTGGGCTCAACCAGCTCGAGGAGCTCGAGGAACTTCTCGGGTTCCCGGGCCCTGTGGACCAGGGGAACGGCGTCGACGCCGCCCAGCAGCTTGAAGAGTAGCGCCTTGCCCTCCATGACGGGGTAAGCGCCCTCGGGCCCTATGTTCCCTAGGCCCAGCACCCTGGTGCCGTCGCTGACAACGGCTATGAAGTTCCACCTCCATGTCAGGTGGAATGACTCGTCGGGGTTCTCTGCCAGTATCTTGGAGGGGCCTGCGACTCCGGGTGTGTACCAGACGGCGAAGAACTTCTGCGTGTAGGCGGGCACCTTGAGGATTACCTCGATCTTGCCCTCATAGAAGCGGTGCAGCTTCTCGGAGATCTTGTACCAGTCTATTTTCTCTCCCATCCAGACACGCCTCGCGGCGCTTTGTTGAGGGACACGTGTGGTCAAGGGTTATTAGGTGTTGCTTCCTAAAAAACATAGTATATTGTATATTTTTTACCTGATTTGATTGATATCCATATGATTTAATATGTGGTTGGAACCTGTTTCCTCCACGGAACGACTCGCCGGGTGAACGGTTATGGCTAAGGGTCTCATGGAAGCGGCTAGAAGCCTCGAAACACCCGTGGGCAAGGTGGCGATATACAGTCTCGACAGGCTGGAGGAGCTGGGCTACGCTAAGGTCTCCAAGCTCCCCTACACCATAAGGATCCTCCTGGAGAACGTGGCCAGAAACATGGACGGCTTCCTGGTGACGGAGGAGGACGTTAAGAAGGTGGGCTCTTGGCCTTCCGGCGCCGGTAAGAGCGTCGTGGCCTATATGCCCTCAAGAGTGGTGCTTCAGGACTACACGGGTGTCCCCTTAATCGTCGACCTAGCGGCCATGAGGGATGTTGCAGCCAAGCACGGCTGCGACCCCGGCATAGTCGACACCAGGGTGCCAGCCCACCTCATAGTGGACCACTCGGTGCAGGTGGACTACTTCGGAACCAGCTACGCTTTGCAGAGGAACATGGAGCTAGAGTTCAAGAGGTACGGTGAGAGGTACAAGCTCCTCAAATGGGCCCAGCAGGCTTTTGCCAACATAAAGGTGGTGCCGCCGGGGAAGGGGATAATCCACCAGGTCAACGTCGAGTACCTGGCAAGGGTTGTGGATGTCAGGGAGGTTGACGGCGAGAAGCTGGCCTTCCCCGACACGCTGATCGGCACCGACTCACACACCACCATGGTCAACGGGATAGGTGTGCTGGGCTGGGGCGTTGGGGGTATAGAGGCTGAGGCTGTGCTGCTGGGACAGCCCTACTACATCACGCTCCCCGAGGTCGTGGGGGT
The DNA here is from genome assembly GCA_015520265.1 of Pyrodictiaceae archaeon. Classification (GTDB taxonomy): domain Archaea; phylum Thermoproteota; class Thermoprotei_A; order Sulfolobales; family WAQK01; genus WAQK01. Next base: position 6,902 of record WAQK01000021.1, read on the forward strand.
AAAACTGGTTGGCGAGCCTAGGGAAGGCGTGACCCCCACCGACATAGTGCTCAGCATAACCGAGTTCCTCCGCCGCAAGGTCGGAGTGGTGGGCAAGTTCGTCGAGTTCATAGGGCCCGGCCTCAAGCACCTCACCGGGTTCGACAGGGCGACGATCGCCAATATGGCGCCCGAGTACGGCTCTACCACAGGCTTCTTCCCGATAGATGAGGAGACCATAGACTTCCTGAGACTTACCGGGCGCGGCGAGGACCACGTCAGGCTGGTTGAGCAGTACGCCAAAGCCCAGCACCTGTTCTACGACCCCGACAGCACCCCCGAGTACAGCATCCTGGTGGAGTTCGACTTGAGCAACGTGGAGCCCTCCATAGCAGGGCCCAGCCACCCCGAGGACAGAATACCCCTCAGCGCCGCCAAGCAGAGGTTCGCCGAGATCCTCAAGAAGTACCTGGAGGAGGCAGGGGCACCCTCGACTGGCTACAAGGTGGAGCTAGAGGGAGAGGAGGTCGAGATAGGGCACGGCGCGGTGGTCATAGCGGCGATCACTAGCTGCACCAACACTAGTAACCCCTTCATACTGATAGGAGCCGGGCTCCTGGCCAAGAAGGCTGTGGAGAGGGGCCTCAGAGTTAAGCCCTGGGTGAAGACCAGCCTAGCACCGGGCAGCAGGGTTGTGGTCGAGTACCTTAAGGAGGCCGGCTTGCTGCCATACCTGGAGGCCCTCAGGTTCCACCCTGTAGGTTTCGGCTGCACCACCTGCATAGGCAACAGCGGCCCGCTCCCCGAGCCTGTAGCCAAGGCTGTCCGGGAGGGCAGGATCTACAGCACGGCCGTGCTGAGCGGCAACAGGAACTTCTCGGGCAGGATCCACCCGTTGGTGAGGGGCAACTTCCTCGCCTCACCCATGATGGTGGTGGCCTACGCGCTCAAGGGGACCTTAGACTGGGACCCCTACAACGAGCCCATAGGCTACGACCCCAACGGCAACCCAGTCTACCTCAGAGACATTTGGCCCTCCTCCCAGGAGATCAAGGAGTATATGAAGAAGCACCTCAAACCCGAACTCTACAAGGAGAAATACAAGGACGTGTTCAAAGGCACCGAGGAGTGGGAGAAGCTCCCAGCTCCCAGCGGCAAGCTGTACGAGTGGGACCCCGAGTCCACATGGATAAGGATGCCGCCCTTCTTCGAGGGCTTCACACTGGAGCCTCCCGAGCCCAAGGACATTAAGGGTGCTAGGGTTCTCCTAGTAGTGGGCGACAGGATAACCACGGACCACATATCCCCTGCCGGAACCATACCCGCCGACAGCCCTGCAGGCAGGTACCTGCTGGAGCACGGCGTAAAGCCCGGCACCTTCGGGACCTACGGGGCCAGGAGAGGAAACCACGAAGTAATGATGAGGGGCACCTTCGCCAATCCTAGGTACAAGAACCTCCTGGTGCCGGACCGGGAGGGCGGCTGGACCGTCTACTGGCCCACCGGCGAGGTAACCACGGTCTACGATGCTGCCATGAGGTACAAGGAGCAGGGAACCCCGCTAATAGTGATAGGCGGCAAGCAGTACGGCACCGGGAGCTCCAGGGACTGGGCGGCCAAGGGCCCCTACCTGCTAGGCGTGAAGGCGGTCATAGCAGAGAGCTATGAGAGGATCCACCGGAGCAACCTCATAGGGATGGGCGTCCTGCCACTGGAGTTCCTGCCGGGCCAGAACAGGGAGACCCTCGGCCTAACTGGGGAGGAGATCTTCGATATCCTCGGCATAGAGGACGGGCTGGAGCCTAGGAAGAGGCTAAAGGTGGTGGCCCATAAGCCGGACGGCAGCAAGGTGGAGTTTGAGGTTATAGCGAGGCTCGACAACCCCGTGGAGGTCGAGTATTACAGGCACGGCGGCATACTGCGCTACGTGCTTAGGAAACTGATAAAGGAGAACCAGGGCTCCAGGTGTAGGGCAGGCTAGCGGCTTTTTTACCTCAACTCCATGTAGGGCGCGGATACGGCGTTCTCCGTGCTTGACCCTGCCTTCTCCGGGGCTTCCACCAGACCGCTGGGCTTCAGGCCGAGCACCTTGTAGATGAAGGCCGCTACGTCGGCCAGCTCCCTTGCCCTAACCTCAGGTGTTGCGCCGGAATGGCCGGATCTCGTCTCTACCCTCAGCAGTACGGGCGCGCCCAGCTCCTCCATCCTGGCGACAAACTTTAGCGCGTGGGCCGGGTGAACCCTGTCGTCGTGGAGCCCGGTGTATACCAGGGTTGGTGGATATTTTACGCCGGGCCTAAGGTTGTGGTAGGGCGAGTATTTGGCCAGGAACTCTCTATCCTTTGGGTCATCGGGGTTCCCGTACTCCGGTATCCACGCGGCACCTATGTAGAGCTTGTGGAACCTTAACATGTCGAGCACTGGGTACCCTATCACCGCGCCGTCCAGCAGGTCGGGCCTCTGCGTGATCACCGCACCTATCAGTAGCCCTCCGTTGGATACACCGAACCCCACTATCCTGGCTCCCTTCTTCTTGAGCTTCTCGGCGCATGCCATGTAGTCCTCGAAAACCCTCTGCTTATTCTCCCTCATCCCGGCCCTATGCCACTCTTCGCCGTATTCGCTTCCACCCCTCAGGTTGGCCACCACCAGGGTTCCGCCATCCTCTACAACAACGGTGGCCGTCGCGTAGAACATGGGTGTCACCGGTACGGAGAACCCGCCATACCCGTAGAGGATTACCTTGTCGGGCCGACTACCTTTTCTTCTCACCACGAACATGTGGATCCTGGTACCATCCCTTGAAACTGCCCAATCCTCCGTAACCTCGAAGTCTAGCTCCACACTCGATTTTTCCACGAGTTCCAGCCGCCCATCCTTGAACATGTAGAGCCTGTAGGGCGTTGTGAAGGACGTATACTTGAAAACTATCCTCTCGCCGTCACTGTGGGGTGGCGAGAGGGAGCCAGGCGGCGTAAACCGGTATTCCTGGAAACCCTCGGCGCCGAACCGGTGGTAGCGGAGAAGCGCTGCGGCGTCGACAAGATAGTTTAGGAGCAGACCGTCCCGCGCGGCTGCGGCCCAGCGGAGAGGATAGTCCCACTCATCAATGTATATTTCGGGTCTGCCGTCCCTATAGCTGATGATCCTGCCAAGCCCTCTGCCCTCGTAGCTTAGAATATAGCATGTGCCTTCCAGGCAGTCTATGGGCTCAGCTACGAAGTCTCCGCCGTAGATAGGGCTCCAGGTTTCGGGGTCGTTCTTGTCGCCCAGGTAGACGGTGCTCCTTGTCCATCCATAGCTTACTGTTAGCATTATCCGGCCGTCCTCGAGGGCTTCGTGAAGGTGTATATGGTGCATGGGTCCTATGCCTTCCCCGAAAACCATCTCGTCCCTGCCACCCTCGCGGATGAATACTCTCTCCGCAGGCGCCTCAACGCCGTCAGGGGTCCTTCCCCTCCGGTAGAACCTGGTGTAGTAGAATTTGTCCTCGTCCAGCCATACAACGTTTCCAACGGTGCCGTGGATCTCGTCTAGGATCTCGCCGCTACCTGTGTCTATGATCCTGAGGACACCCTCGTCCGCCCCCTTGGAGGAGTAGAAGTAGGCCAGCCTTTCACCGCTCCTGTCCACATCTATGCTGTGGATAACTATGTCGCTGCCAAGCTGGGTTGATGATACAAGGATGCGTTGCTCCCCCTTTTTCACCAGTTTTATGTAGAATTCGCGCTCCCTCACCAGTACGAAGAGCCCTTTCCTCGAGGTTCTAGCCATGATGGGTGTGGGGAGCGTGAGGAGGTGGAGGAGCCGGGGGTAGAGGGTCTCAGCGTAGAGTGCGAGTGCCTGCCTGGTCCGGGCGTTGCGTTCATTTATCCAACTGGATACGCGTGGGTCTTTCAGGTTTTCCATCCACACGTAGGGATCAGGGAGGGTTTTCGTAGCTTCCAACTCTATCCTCGATTACTTATCCTGGCATCGTGGTATTTATCTTATTGTTCATGCAAACATACTACTCTACTGTACATTGTATTCATACATAAAATACTTGTAGATATATACTTAGAGAAGGGTTAGGGTGTGAGTATGTCGGGAGTCCTCGGGTACAGTATTGCTTCATGTATCTTCTCGAGCTTCAGCAGGGTCTGGAGAACCCTCTCAACACCCATGCCGAAGCCGCCGTGGGGCGGCACGCCGTAGTAGAACATGTCGAGGTACCAGCCGAACTTCTCCGGGTCCAGGCCTTGCTCCACCATCCTCTGCCTAAGCCTCTGAGGGTCGTGCTCCCTCATCCCTCCACTGCTCCACTCAACACCGTAGCTGCCGGGCCCCATGAAGTCTATTCTGAGCGAGTACTTGGGGTCCTCCCTGGACACCATGTAGTAGAACGCGGTCTCCTTAGCCGGGAACCCTTCGATGAAGAAGGGCTGGTCGAACTCCTGGCAGAGGATCCTCTCCTCGTCCGCGCCGAAATCCTCGCCCCACTCTATCTGGACCCCCTTGTTGCGGAGTATGTCGAGGGCTTCGTCATAGGTTATCCTGTAGTACTTCTTGGGAACCTCCACCTCAACGCCCAGCGTTTCAAGATCTTCCTGGTTCTCCTCGGCGACGCGCAGATATATGTGTCTAACCAGGTTGAACTGTATCTCCATGAGTTCCTCGTTGCTGGTGAGGGCTTTCTCCACATCTATTTGCCAGAACTCGGTGAGGTGCTTCCTTGTCCTGGACTTCTCTGCCCTGAAGCTGGGCCCTATGGCGAATACCCTGCCGAAGGAGGCCACGGCCGACTGCTTGTAGAGCTGGGCGCTCTGGGCCAGATACGCCTCCCGGTCGAAGTACTTGACAGGGAACAGGTTAGCGCCGCCCTCGGTGGCTGTGGCGATTATAATGGGGAAATGGAGCTCCACGAACCCCTGGCTGAACAGGTACTCCCTCGCGGCCCTCACCAGGGTTGAGCGGACCCTGAAGATGGCTTTAACCCTGGGCCTCCTTATGTCGAGGTACCTGTAGTGGAGCCTGGTGGGCCACTCGGCCTCCACCTTTCCGAACAGGTCTATGGGCGGCGCCTTGGACCTGGAGAGAATCTCTATCCGGTCAGGGAATAGTTCGCGCCCAGCCTTCGCTATCTTGCTCTCCACCATCCTACCCTCAGCACATATAAAGTACTCATGGTCCAGCTCGTTGACCATGCTCCACACGTCGTCAGGCGCCTCGCCCTTCTTCACGGTGACCTGCTCCATGTTGTCGAAGGTCCTCAGGACGATGAAGGCTATCTTGCCCAACCTCCTGATGTGGGCCACATGGCCGCATAGCCTTACCTTCCCTCTGCCCACGGTTCCCTCCTCCCCCGGTCTTCCCTTTTCAATGCAATTCATATAGTTTTAAACCTATCACTGAGAATAATATGAACGGGTGAAAAGAAATGGCAGAGGGCAGGGCCGAGATCGTGAGGACCGTGAAGACTGGTGCCGGGCTGTACGATGCTGTGGTGGACGTGGAGTATAGGGGTGTGCGGGCTAGAGTGGTCGTACCGAGGCTGGTGAGGAGCCCGTCCAGCGTAGAGCTCCGGGAGGCGGAGGGCAAGCTCCTCCTAGTGTTCAGCGACGAGAAGGGCGGTATAGCCTCATGCTGCCTGGAGCCTGACGCGCTGGAGAAGGGGTGCCTAGACGTGGAGTGTCCGTCGGCCAAGGTGTGGGTTATACCTGAGAAGCACCTCGAGCACTCCTCCGGGTGTAGCTAGTCTAATCCCGTTTTAATACCCTGGCGTGTATCTAGAATTGCGGGATCCCTACCATGCACGGTTTTGCCGGATCGTGGAGGGTTGGGCCGGGCCTCCTCGTGGTCCTTTCATTGCTGGGCGGCGCGGCCCTCTACTCTACTGGGCGGTTTGCCGAGACCCTTGCCGCGCTGTTCATACTCGGGCTACTGGTGGGGCTCCTGAGCGGCGGCCCAGGCCGCGCCCTAGCTGCGGGTCTCGCGTTGCCCGTGCTGTCACTTGTAGCCTACCTGGCGATCGCGGCGTTTCTCCTGATCCTCAAGGTGCTCGTCTTCTTGGCCGCCCTGGTCTTGGCCCTTATAGCCCTCTGGGCTCTCATTTATTTCCTGCGGGGTAGATTATAGCCTGGTGCACGGCTTGGGCGAGGCGCTGAGGGAGTCCCACACAGTTACCAGTGTGCTTTACCGTAGAGTGCTGGAGGACCATAAGAAGAGGATGGAGGAGCTTCGGGACCCCCGGGTTCTCTACGTAACCGACATAGTGTCCTGCAGCCATAAGAGGAGGATGAGGCTCGAGTACCCTGAGCTTACCCTGAGGTTCGAGCCCCAGCTGGTGCTGGGCAGCCTCCTCCACGAGGGCTTGGAGAGGATCCTGGAGGAGCAGGGCTATAGGAGGGAGGTCGAGGTCGCGGCGGAGTACGAGGTTCTCGGCACAAGAGTTACCCTGAAGGGCAGGGTAGACGCTGTAGGGGAGGATGCGGTGGTGGAGATAAAGACGGGTAGGAGCGGGCAGAGCCTCCCCCATGAACACCATATACTGCAGCTGCAGGTTTACCTAAACCTTCTGGGGATGGATAGAGGGGTACTGGTTTACATAACGCCTGACAGGATAGCCGAGTACGAGGTGGACAGGGACCCCCTGGACGTCAAGATGTTGGTGGAGGAGACACTGCTCAACGTGAAGCATCCCCGCTGGCACTGGGAGTGCAGGTACTGCGTGTTCAGCAAGATGTGCCCCTATAGGGTTGAACAGTGAACTACTACGAGTTGGCACCGCATTTGTGGTTTGTCCCCGGCCCTTACCATCACGTCACCCTCCAAGGGCTACCGAACGAAACAACCACAACCAGGGACATAGGCACTGTGGCTGGGTGAAGGCTCCACCGGAACACAGCCCTGGAGGAGGGGGTATGTGCGAGCATCTTGGGGAGGTTTTAATACTGCATGATTCTCCACATATCTCTGGCGCAGAGGCATGAAGAAGGAGCTCAAGCCCGACGTCGACCCTGAGGTTGAGAAGCTGCTGGACAGGATGGCTGCGAAGATAGCCGCGGACGCCAAGAGGATGCGGGAGTACGACAAGGTGGAGCCCGGGATCCCCCACGGCATCTACGTCTATGATCCTGGGAGGGCCAAGTGGGTCTTGGAGCAGGTTGAGGGAGGTGCCTTCGAGCCCCGTGAGGACGGCATGTATGTCGTCTACTTCGATAACGCTCAATGCGGCGCTTGCAGAAGGTACGATGCGTTCTGGTTTGATGCTGTGCCGAGGCTGGTAGAAAAGGGTTATCGCGCGGTTATCGTGTTATGCGACTGGTTCCAGAAGGAGTGCGACTCCCAGGCCGCCAGGGAGAGCTTCAGGAAGTACGATATACACTCGTCCCCTACCACCGTGTTCATATACGTGGAGGGCGGCCAGGCCAAGCATACTGAGAAGTATAGGGGCCTCCTGCTACCCGACGAGATAGATAGGATAGCCGAGACGTTCCCCGAGAGGGCTAGGAGGGCTGCGAGGGGCGAGAAGGTGGAGCCCCTCAAGATAAAGCGGGGGGATCCCATCCGTTCCCTCCGTATACTGGAGGAGCTGCTGAGACGCGCCACTCTGGGGAGGAGAGGCTAGTCTGACCGGCCTGTGGCTATTTTAGCTAATTCGGTGTATTGATAATAATAAATATTAATTATTATTCACTACTAAAAGCCAGACGAGCCAAGGCGAGGCTTAGAGCCATGGGTACAGACCTAGAGTCCCTGGTTTTGAGAACGGCCAAAAATCTGATCGCCGCGGCCGTGACCAGGATACCCGACGACGTGGTAGACGCGTTGAGGAAAGCGATGAAGCGGGAGACGAATCCTCTGGCAAAGAAACAGCTTGAAGCCATCCTGAGGAACATAGACCTGGCGGCCAGCACCAGGGGCCCGGTCTGCCAGGATACCGGTATGATGATATTCTTCCTCGAGGTGGGCGAGGACTTCCCCCTGAAAGCCAGGCTAAGCGACATTCTGGTTCGGGCTGTGAGGGAGGCTACCCAGGAGGTCCCCTTAAGGCCCAACGCCATAGACCCTGTCCGGAACAAGAACAGCGGCGACAACACTGGTCGCTACATGCCCTGGATAGGGTGGGAAATCGTTCCGGGCGACAAGCTGAAGATAGCCTTCATGGCCAAGGGCGGGGGCAGCGAGTACCCCTCCACTCTGGTAATGATACCTCCGGCGGAAGGGTTGCGGGGTGTTAAAAGAGTGGTCCTCGAGACGATCTTCAAGGCTGGGCCCAAGCCGTGCCCGCCGGTGGTTGTGGGCGTGGGCTTTGCCGGGGCCTCCGACGCAGCCCTGAAGCTGGCCAAGAAGGCCCTGCTCCGCCCCATAGGCGAGAGGCACCCCGAGCCCGAGATCGCCGCGTTAGAGGAGGAGCTCCTCGAGAGGATCAACAAGCTCGGCATAGGGCCCCACGGCTTCGGCGGCTTCACCACGGCCCTCGACGTCAAGGTCGACTATGGCTACAGACACCCTGCCAGCTTCGCTGTCGGGGTCACGGTTGCCTGCTGGGCCATGAGGAGGTCGACCGCGGTGGTCTCGGCCGATGGGTCTGTAGAGTATCTCACCCACAAATACCTGAACGAGGAGGTGTAGAGGAATGGCCGAGTACAGGTTGAAACTACCCGTGACTGAGGAGGAGATCCGCAGGCTGAGGGTGGGCGACGTCATCTATCTGACAGGCAAGCTAATGACCGCGAGGGACCAGGCCCACCGGAGGGCCCTAGAGCTCCTCAGGAAGGGCGAGAAGCTACCGGTGGACTTCAAGGGAGGGGCGGTCTACCACTGCGGCCCCGTTGTCAGGAAGCTTCCTGACGGTACATGGCAGGTCATAGCCGCCGGGCCCACTACCAGCACCAGGATGGAGGCGCTGGAGGCCGACTTCATAGCTGGGACCGGTGTGAGGATAATCATCGGCAAGGGCGGCATGGGCAGGAAGACGGCCGAGGCCGCCAAGAAATACGGCGCCGTCTACGCTGTGTTCACGGGTGGCGCAGCCATACTGGCCGCTAGGGCCATAAAGAGGGTCGCTGAGGTCCACTGGCTTGACTTGGGCATACCTGAGGCTATCTGGGTGTTCGAGGTGGAGGACTTCGGCCCCCTAGTGGTCACCATAGACACTACCGGAAGAAACCTATACGAGGAGCTCATGGGCGAGGTTGAGAAGAGGCTTAAAGAACAGCTCGCAGAACTAGGATACGAGGTGTAGAGTGTTGGACGAAATAGTTCACGACGTAGCGATAATAGGCTCAGGCCTGGCGGGGCTTAGGGCCGCGGTAGAGATCAAGAGGTTCTACGGCGACAAGGTCGACGTCGGCATATTCTCCAAGCTACAGCTGATGAGGAGCCACTCTGTAGCAGCTGAGGGCGGCACGGCAGCGGTACTGTACCCCGAGGAGGGCGACAGCTTCGAGCTCCACGCCTGGGACACCGTGAAGGGCTCCGACTTCCTTGCCGACCAGGACGCCGTGTTCAGGCTCGTGGAGCTGGCGCCCAAGGAGATCAGGCTCCTGGAGCACTGGGGCATACCGTGGAGCCGCAGGCCCGACGGGAGGATAGCGCAGAGGCCCTTCGGGGGCCACAGTTTCCCCCGCACGGTGTTCGCCGCCGACAAGACGGGGTTCTTCGAGATGCAGACCCTCTATGGCAAGTTGCAGCAGTACGACGGCTGGGAGAGGTACGACGAGTGGTTCGTCACCTCGATAATAGTGGAGGACGGCGAATACAGGGGCTTCACCGTCATAGACCTGAGCACGGGTGAGATGTACCTGGTGAGATCCAAGGCCCTGATACTGGCCACAGGGGGAGGTGGAAGGATATACTCGTTCTCCACCTACAGCCTCACCGTGACGGGCGACGGCCTTGGAATGATCTACAGGGCTGGCCTCCCGCTGGAGGACATGGAGTTCATCCAGTTCCACCCCACGGGCCTCGTACCTTCAGGCATACTGATATCCGAGGCTGCGAGGGGTGAGGGCGGCCACCTGATCAACAGCAAGGGGGAGAGATTCATGTCCAAGTACGCCCCCGAGAGAATGGAGCTGGCCCCCAGAGACGTCGTGGCTAGAGCCATGATGACGGAGATACTGGAGGGCAGGGGCGTCGAGCACCCTAGCGGCCTTAAACACCTATACTTAGACCTCAGACACCTGGGCGAGGAGAAGATCAACGAGAGGCTCCCCTTCATCAGGGACCTGGCCATAAAGTTCGCCGGCGTCGACCCGGTGGAGGAGCCCATACCCGTGAGGCCCGTTGCCCACTATACCATGGGTGGCGTGCCCACGGACATTGACGGGAGGGTGCTGGACCACGAGGGCAAGCCCATCAAAGGCCTCTTCGCTGCAGGCGAGGTCGCGGCAGTGAGCGTCCACGGCGCCAATAGGCTCGGCTCCAACAGCACCATAGAGTGCCTGGTCTGGGGAGCCATAACCGGAAAGCTCGCGGCCGAGTACGTCCTCAGCGTCAAGGACCTACCGCCCAAGCCTGCTGAGAGGGCAGCTGCAGAGGAGAAGGAGATCTTCGATAAGCTGCTCAAGCACGAGTCCGGCAGCGACACGGTCTACACTATCAGGAAGGAGCTGGGCGACACCATGGACAAATACGTGTACATCTTCAGGGACGAGGAGGGCCTGAAGAAGGCGCTGTCCAAAATAAGGGAGCTCAAGGAGAGGATGGAGAAAGTCTACCCCGGCGACAAGGGCAGGGTCTACAATATGGACCTGGTAAGGGTCCTCGAAACTAGGAACATGCTGGAGGTCGCCGAGGTCGTAGCTACAGGCGCGCTGGCCAGGACGGAGAGCAGGGGCGCCCACTACAGGCTAGACCACCCGAAGAGGGACGACGACAATTGGCTGAAGCACACCATAGCGGTCCGCGGCGCCGATGGCAGGCCCATCCTGACCTACAAGCCCGTCAAGATCATCGCCTGGAAACCCGTGGAAAGGAAGTACTAGCCGTGGGGGTGATCCGGATGGCAAGGAAGAAACCCAAACTCCTGGAAAACAGGGGCGGCCTCCGCCACCACCTCAATCCCAGGTACCCCAAGGCCAGATGGACGGCCGAACGCTGGGCCTTCATCCTTCACAGGTTGACAGGGATCTTCCTGGCAGTATATCTGCTGGCCCACATATTCGTGACCAGCAGGGTGGCCCAGGGCCAGGACGCCTGGGAGGCTATAATGTCGAGCATAGAGTCGAACCCCCTCGGTGTGGTTGGCGAGTGGATCCTCTGGG
>WAQK01000022.1 GCA_015520265.1 Pyrodictiaceae archaeon
CCTCAGACATCGAGCCGCCTCTCCCGAGGAAGCCGCGCAGCCTACCATTGACTTTCTCCAAATACTCCTCCCTAGGCACGAAGCTCACCATGAAGGGAGCCACATTTACACCAGCAGGGCCACTGGTGGCCACCATGGCTGAGAGCCTCGTGGAGAGCTCCAAAAGCTTGGACGGGTTGAACACGCCGCCAGCCAGCTCCTCCACGAACCTTTTCCTAGCCAGGTAGAAGTCCTCGACGAAGCGAGGGGGGAGCGGCTCCAACGGCAATAGCTCCACCTAAGGGGAGTGTCGCTGCGGGCCCAATTATAGTTGTCCGGGCCCGGCGGTGAGAGCGGTCAGAATCCCCGCGCTCCCCATCTCCTTGGAGCGTCGGCCCTTCTAAGCCACATCATGCCGCCACACCCCTCTTAAACCCGGGGAGACATAAAGCCTTCCTCCCAGGGGACCCCGGTGACCAGGTTCGACCTAGGAGACCCGCCCAGCGACATATTGGAGCGCCGCGTAGCCGATGCGGTCGAGGAGTTCATACGGGCCTTGAGGGGCGCTGGCGCCGACGAGAAGACAGTGAAGTCGTACAGGTCGGCGCTGAGGGACTTTGCAGGCTTCGTGGGAGACAAAAAGCTGGGCGAGGTGGGAGTCGAAGATATAAACAGGTGGAGAGTGGAGAGGCTAGAGAAGGGGTTCCCCCGCGAGAAGCCGGCCAGGGACGGGTACGAGGCACAGAGAAAGAGGAGGGTCACCCTCCACTACTACACGCTTTTCCTCAGAAGCTTCTTCAGATGGGCCGGGCATCCGGTCCAGGTCCCAGTAGTCAGGCTTCCACCGGGCAGGCACATAGAGGTGCTGAGCCGCGATGAGGTGGTCAGGCTTCTCTCAGCTTCCAGGGACCCCCTGGACAGGCTGATAGTGTCCCTCCTCTTCGAAACAGGCCTCAGGGCTAGGGAGCTGTTGGAGCTCCGCGTCTCGGACATCGACCCTGCGTCGAGGAGGATAAGGGTTAGGAGAAGCAAGTATGGCAGGGAGCGCATAGTGTTCTACGGCCCGCTGAGCCAGGCAGCGCTGGAGGAGTGGCTAACCATGCAAAGGCCTGGGCCCGGCGACAGGCTTATACCCCTCACATATACGGGCCTCTACAAGAGACTGAAAACCCTGGCAAAACGGGCCGGAATAGACCCCGCCAGGCTGAGGCCGCACATCCTCAGGCACACCTTCGCAACGGAGTCGCTCAGAGGAGGGATGAGCCTTATAGCCCTCCAGAGGATCCTCGGCCACAGCGATGTCAAGACGACCCAGATATACACACACCTCGTAATAGATGACCTAAAGCGCCAGTATGAGGCCGTGTTCGCGACTCATGGGGTCTACCAGCCTCAACCGCAACTACCGGCCCCTGCAACTAACGGCGGCCTTCCAGCATTTCAGCCCAAATTCTGCCCTAACTGCGGAGCACCGGTACCCGGCGGAGCCAGGTTCTGTCCAGGATGTGGAGGTCAGCTAATATGAAAAACAGGAGGCCCGGAGGGTTTGGTGGCTTACTCCTTCTCGGCCTGCTCTAGAAAGTCCCTGACCCTCACATAGCTGATTGTCCTCGAAGGTTTCTCCGGCACCAGGCCCTGGGGGCGCACGTAGAGTATTATTATCACCACCATTCCTACCAGAATCTTCTCCAGCCACGCCGGGTCAAAGGGCACATAGCTTGCTATGGCGTGTTTATACATGAAGATCAACTGGTGGGGTATCACGATCAGCAGGGTTCCCACGAGGACGCCAACATTGTTGGCCATCCCACCAGCGATCATCATGGCCCAAGGCCAGAAGGTCCAGGTAACCCTGTCGAAGTCCTTGGCTGTGCCTCCCAGGCTATAATATACCGCCAGTACCCCTACTAGTGCTGCTATGGCTGATGACAGCATGATTATCCTGGTTCTGATCTTGGTCACATCCTTGCCCAAGGCTTTGGCTGCGTCCTCGTCGTCCCTAATGGCCCTAAGCAGCCTTCCTAAGGGGCTGTTGGCCATCCTCTCTAGGAGCAGGAATGTAGCTACTGCCAGTGCGAGACTCAACAGCGCTACCACCACGTCGTGCCTGTACCAGAAGAATATGTTGGGCGCATAGAGCCCCATCTCCCCGCCAGCTATGAAGTCAGTGTGTATACCCATCTGGCGCACGATCTCGGCTATGGCGAGGAGGGAGATGGCGAGGAAGTCTCCCCTCAGCCTGATGGCTGGCCTGCTCGCCAGGTAGCCGAAGAGCGCGCCCACCCCCATCGCCAACACTATGGATACTATGAAGGTCACTGCTGCAACATCATACCTGCCTACAAGCCTGCTGTTTATCTCCTCCATTATCCTGATGTTCTTGTTAGAGTCCGTGAGGCCAGTGGTGTCTACGCCCAGCAGGTAGCCGGTAACCCTGGGGACCAGGTTGAGGGTCACGTAGGCCCCTACTGCTACGAACATCATCTTGCCGAAGTCGGGTATGCCAGCATATCCCGCCTCGAGGTTCAGGCTAAGAGTCACTATCAGGTAGGTGCTAATGTAGAAGATGGTACCTATTATTATTGGTAGGTACTGCTCTAGAATCATTCTCCACTCACCTCCACACCCCCTGCTCTGAGAAGAGGCAATCTCTTCTTGAGTCCTGAAAGGTCTAGGGACGCCAGGCCGCCGGGCACCAGAAGCAGCACGACCACTATTATGCCCAGGGAGAACATCTTGTCGTATCCAGTCATATCCATGTTGAGCAGAAGGCTCGAGTAGTAGGGCCCGAAGTTCTCAGCGAACCCTACCAGGAGGCCTCCGAGCATACTGCCGAACACGCTGGTTATGCCTCCAGCAATGCTGCCTGCGAAGACGCTTACGATCAGGAGAGCGCCCATCGCGGGGCTTATCTTCTGCACCATACCCATAAAGACGCCGCCAACGCCAGCGAGGCCTCCGGCCAGGAACCATGCCAGCATGTACATCCTGTTAACGTTGACGCCCAGCACTTCGGCGAGGGCTGGGTTCTCTATTGCAGCCCTCATGGCTATGCCTGTCTTGGTCTTATTGAGCAGGAGCCAGAGCAGTATGGCCACAGCTATTAGTGTGGCGAAAGCTACGAGGCCCGAGACGTTGACGTTCTGGCCGAATAACTCTATCCTCGCATCGTAGCTTCTCAGCGCGGGCTGATCCCTTACCTGGAGCTTTACCTTCTTGGCCTTGAAGGTTTGAAGAAGGAAGTCTGCGTATATGTTGATCACACCCATCAGAATTATGTCGAGGGCCAGGGTCGATATCATGAGGCCTATCAACCCGTTGCCCCTGTCGGCAAGTGGCTTCAGAACAAGAACGTACTGGAGTAGTGTGATTATGCCGACCGTTATGAACGCCGCAGGTATGCTATAGAGATAAATGTTGAGGCCCCTGAGCCTCATCAGGCCCACTACTGTGAGTAGCACGTAGGTGCCTATGGAGGCTATGGTGGCATGGGCGAAGTTTGGCACCCTAGTCGTGGTATAGGTCAGGCTTAGGCCCAGGCTCAAAAGCGCTAGGGTTGACGCGTAAGCCAGGGTCTCGAGGAAGAATATGGTTGATATGCCGATCATAGCAAGGCACCTCTCCAGGCTACTTTAGGCCTAGATATAGTTTCGAAAGCTCGGGGTGGGTGAGGAGCTCCTTGGGGCCGCCCTTAAACTGAATCCTGCCACTAACTAGCAGGACGGCTTTATCCCCGATCTCGAGGGCCCTCTTGGCGTTCTGCTCCACCAGTATGATGGTCTTGTTGAACTCGTCCCTGAGCCTTACTATCTCCTTCAGCACCTGGACGGCTATCTTGGGCGCTAGGGCCGCGGTAGGCTCGTCGAATATCACGAGGTCCGGCTTCCTGATCATGGCCATCGCCATGGCCAGCATCTGTTTCTCGCCGCCGCTCAGCGTCTTGGCCTTCCTCTTCCTGAAGGCCTTTAGGACCGGGAACATCTCGAGGGCCTCCTCTATGGCCTCCCTGGCAGCTGTTTTGGGGAAATCGTGTGCAGCCATCCTCAGGTTTTCCTCTACTGTCAGGTTGTCGAACACGTTGCCGACCTGGGGGAGGTAGGCTATGCCTAGCTTGGCTATGTCATGGGGCTTCTTGCCAGCGATGTTGACACCCCTGTATATCACGTCACCGCTGTATATCGTGGTGAGACCGAAGATGGTTTTCAACAGCGTTGACTTGCCCGAGCCATTGGGACCCACTATGACTGTTATCTCCTTCTCAGGTATCTCCAACGAGATGTCGTAGAGTATGTGGAGCTTCCCGTATCCCGCGTTGACGTCCACCAGCTCCAATGCGGTAGGCATGGCTATCCCTCCAGGTAGCTCTCTATGACTAGGGGGTCTTCCAGGACCTGTTTGGGCTTGCCCTGACTGATTATACGGCCCCTCGCCATCGCGTAGACCCAGTCTACGTAGCGGGTGGCTATCTCGAGCCTGTGCTCGATTATGAGGAAGGTGATCTTCATCTCGTTCTTCAACTTAACTAGGTAGGAGAATATCTCGTGGGCGAGAGCCGGGTTGACGCCGGCTATGGGCTCGTCCATCAACATGGTCTCCGCACCGCTCATCAGGGTCCTGGCCACGTCGAGTAGCTTCATCTGTCCACCGCTCAGGTTGGAGGCGGGGGAGTCCCAGAGATGGTCCAGGTTGAAGAACTTAAGCAACCTGAAGGCCTTCTCCACAACCTCCTCCTCGACCTTGAGCCACCTTTTCTTGGCCAGACTGACGCCAATGTTTTCGCCAGGGTTACCGGGATATGCTACTAGCATGTTCTCCAGTACGGTTAGGTTGTGGAAGAGGCGGGGGATCTGGAAGGTCCTAACCAGGCCTAGCTCGAATATCTTGTGGGGAGGCATGCCCGTTATGTCTATGTTCTTATAGTAGACCCTACCCCTATCGGGTAGATAGAAGCCACTGATGACGTTGATTAACGTGGTCTTGCCTGAGCCATTGGGACCTATGATCATTGTTATTGTGCCCTTCTTCACCTGGATCGACACATCGTCTACCGCCACGACGCCTCCGAAGGTTTTCCTGACGCTACTCGTCTCTAGCACCACGTCCTCCTCCTTCTCTTCTTCTAGCATCATGGCTGGGCGCGGTTCGCTGAGGCTAGCCAAGGCTGGCGCCGGGTTGGTTGACTCCCACCATAGTCTATAAAGTTATCGTTTTAAGCGATGGGCCGATACTGGGGTTAATTTGATATGTCTGAATTAAATTAAACATAGAATATAATTATTGATAATTATAGATTTTTCTGAGAAAGAAATAAATAGCCCACTACGGCAACACTAGTAAAAACAGTGAAAATAGTGTGTCAAAGGTGGGGTTAGACATGAGAGCCCAAGCACAAACAACCGTAATAGCAGTCCTAATCGTAGGCCTAATAATAGGCGCAGCCGTAGGCTACCTGATGGCGCCAGGTAAGGTCACAACAACCACCGTCACCTCCACTGTTGGAGAGGGAGCCACTGCCACGGTTACAACAACTGTAACCACCACGGTTCAGGCAGGGGCACAGCTACCCGACGTCATACCCATAGGCGCTCTTCTCCCGCTTCAGGGAGACCTAGCCAGCTATGGTGAGAACAGTAAGGAGGCCATCCTCCAGGCTGAGGAGGATGTAAACGCGTTCCTCCAGGCCATAGGCGCACCCTTCAGGATCAACGTTAGGGACTATATCGAGGACACCGAGACCAAGCCAGACGTCGCTGTCCAGAAGTTCAACGCCCTCGTCGCTAGAGGCGTTAAGGTGATAATTGGCCCCCAGACCAGTGCCGAGGTCAGGAAGCTCAGGGAGCTTGCTGGGCAAAACAAGGTCCTACTAATAAGTCAGTCCAGCACCGCTACCGACCTAGCTATACCCGGCGACTACGTGTTCAGGCTCTGTACTGCGGACAACATCCAGGGCCCAGTCATCGCCAAGGCCATGGCTGAGCTAGGCATAAAGGCCGTTGTACCCTTAGTTAGGGCCGACACTTGGGGCATAGGCCTGGAGAGGGACACGCTTAACGCCTATAGGCAGTTGGTGCCTGACGGAGAGGTGGCCACACCCATAGAGTATGACCCTGAGAAGGCCAACTTCGCCCAGGTCGTGGAGCAGGTTAAGGCGGCCGTCGAGGACTTCCTCAACAAGGGCTACACTGCTGACCAGATCGGTGTACTCTTCATAGCCTTCGCCGAGGCCGCTGAGGTCTTCACTCTAGCAGCCAACTATGATGTGCTGGCCCAGGTCAGGTGGTTTGGAAGCGACGGCACCGCACTGCTCTCCGAGATAACCGACGACCCCGTCGCCGCCGAGTTCGCCGCTAAGGTCAGGTTCCTGAACACCATCTTCACCGTAAGCGGCGCCGACAAGTACGAGAAGGTCAGGGAGAGGATCCTCAACAAGCTCGGCAGGGAGCCCGACTCCTACGCCTACGCCGCCTATGACGGCGTCTGGCTCGCCACCCTAGCAGTGCTGATGACCGGCCAGTACGATGCTGACGTGATTAAGAGCGTGCTACCCGTGGTGGCCGAGAACTTCTTCGGCGCCACTGGCCTGATAATCTTCAATGAGGCCGGAGACAGGGCGTTCGCCGACTACGACATGTGGGAGGTCCAGTACAAGGACGGCAAATACCAGTGGGTCCTGGTGGGCAAGTACAACTACCTGACAGACAGCTTCACCTGGTTCACAGAGCAGTATTAGTGTAGCAGAATTGTTTTTCTATATATACAAAATCCACACATATTTTTCTCTATCACCCTTTCTTCGGGGAAATTGATATAGACCGAGCCCCTTCAAGATCATTTTCGGGTCGGAGCGGGGGTGCCCGAGCCTGGACTAAGGGGGCGGACTCAAGATCCGCTGGCGTAGGCCGTCGCGGGTTCAAATCCCGCCCCCCGCACCAATTATCCCCAACCCCTTTTCGGCCGGGCCCAGAGAATCAGCCTTATCGCCTCATCCGCAGGAGTGTTGGCTAGGAGTGGCTTCCTGGGCTTGCCGTTCCTGGCCTCTCTGCCCGGAATATACTGCGCTATGGCAAGGTAGCGTAGGTCTTGCCCCGGCGCTTCACCCTCTTCACGTAATAAAGGTAACGTAGGTGGCTCTGAACTGCGTTTGGTTTAAAAGGAGCGGGGCCGGCTAGGCAGTTTCCCTGCTACCTGCCGAGGAGTTCGCGGGCCGCCCTGGCTATGGGTTCCCGGATCGCCTCGTAGGTCTCCTTAAGGGCCTGGGGGATGACTTTCGTGTTGCCTATCACTGGCATGAAATTAGTATCACCTGACCAGCGGGGAACTATATGGATGTGGACATGGTCCTCTATACCGGCCCCAGCTACTTGGCCCAGATTAACGCCTATGTTGAACCCGTGGGGCGAGACCGCTTCCCTGAGCCCCTTGAGGGATGCATTGACCAGAAGCATGAGTTCGAGAAGTTCATCCCTGTCTAGGTCCTCCAGGCTGGCCACGTGCCTATGGGGAACCACCATGAGATGGCCTGGATTATAGGGGTAGAGGTTCATTATTATGAAGCCTAGCCTCCCCCGGTACACGATCAAAGCATCCTCGTCATCCCTCTTGAGGGCCTCGCAGAATATACAACCCTTATACTCCTTCCTGGCGGCCTTCTTAACATACGCCATCCTCCATGGGGCCCATAGTCTCTCCAAGCCCTACCACCCTCGGCTGAGAAGCGTCTAGCCAGTAATAGATGCTATGAGCCTTAATAGGGGTTCCCCGCCAAAAGCCAGGTAGGCCAGGTAGCCGGCTAGCATGGGTACCAGGAAGGGGATCCCATAGGACACCCAGATCCTCTCGTCGGGGTCAAGCACGCCCAACTCTACCAGTCGTCGAAGCCTCTCCCTATGCTCGGAAGGCTCCTCCTCCACGTCGAAGCTCCTCCTAAGGGTTCTGGAGCCATCCTCCTCCACCACCTCCAGGGGGAAGAACCAGGCCTTCGACTCTATGTAATCCATCACCCTTACGGGTAGCGAGGTGACAGCCAAGTATGCCTTGCAGAGAGGCCCGCATCCCCGGAGTCTTGAAAGCTCCTCTCTGTGGCGGAGTATATTAACGACGAGAAAGTATAGGGAGGGCGCCGCAGCCGCCAGCGACGCGTAAAAGAATAGGGGGAGAAGAGCTGGCATAACATCTCTCAGGAGGAAGGGCCAAGGATGTGCAGCCAGTATCAGTGTTGCGGCGAAAAGATCGCCTCCCCCCATCATGCCTGTTAGGTACATTACCAGTATAGCTAGAACCACAAGGCCGGAGCCAGCCAGATGCACCGCCAGCTCTGCCATACCTACACGCTGGGTGACGGCCGGGAGTTCTAGAAAGCTTAGGGCTCCGGCAACGATGCCGGGAAGGAGCCAGAGCCGGGGTTCTACCTCCCTTGTCCTAATATCGAGGATGGACGTGTATACAAGGGTCACCGCCACTATGCATGCTTTAAGAACCTCGAGCACCGTCACAACGCCTGGTGGGAGCGCCAGTGCCATACCTAACCACGCCCGCAGGCGGAGGGGGTCTAGACGCTCTCGGAAGGGTTCTAGGCTGTCTAGGCAATGTCGGGGCACGCATTAATCCTTTACGTCGCAGCTATAGAAGTAGGAATCCCGCCAAGATAGAAAAGGTTCTCCAACCCGTTGCGCTCGCGGGGATGTACGCGTGGGTCCTTGAGGAGGATGGCGTCTTTAGAATAATCATCTACAGGGGCTCCAAGTACAGGGTTGAGAAGAAGAGGGTTTGGAGAAGCGACAACCTCAGCGGCCTTAGGATTAGGCTGGTGATCCTGGAGGGATACGTGGATGGCAGGCTCGTCTGGAGGACCGTGTGGCGCGCTACCCAGTATAGCGTAGAGTTCCCAGAAACGCCGGACGTCGAAGTGCTGCTGGGCCCCGGGGGCCCCAGAGTGCTCTCCCGGGAACCAGGCCTTCGGGAAGAAATTATCTCTCTCCTGGAAAAATGCTGAGCCTTGGAGGTTACTCCTCCAGGTCCCGTATCCCGTACTCTGTGATCATGAACACTGCCTCGCCTTCGGGCAGGTGCGGCGCGTCGACTATACGGGCGATCCTCTTGCCACCCTTACTCTTCCTGAGATGGACTCTTACGCCGGGCGCATGGTAAAGCACGTGGCCGCCCACGGCCTGTGTCGGGTCGCCGTAGAACACGTCGGGCCTCGCCATAACCTGGTTGGTTATTACGACGGCAGCATTGTATATCTCGGCCAGCCGCATGAGCTGGCGGAGGTGTCTATTGAGCTTCTGCTGCCTGGCGGCCAAGTTCTCCCTGCCCGGATACTCGGCCCTGAAGTGCCCGGTGACCGAGTCCACCACTACTAGCCTGATGTTCTCCTTCGCCATTAGACCCATGAGCTCATCGACTACAGCCATCTGGTGGTCGCTGTTGACGGCCCTGACGTAGTATATGTTCTCCATAACCTCGTCGGGGTCGAGGTCCAGTGCGCGGGCCATCGCCTCGATCCTCTCCCACCTAAAGGTGCCCTCCGTGTCGATGTAGGCCGCCTTGGCTGAGAGGCCTCCCTTCTCGGGCGGCAGCTGGACATTGACGGATAACTGGTGGCATATCTGAGTCTTGCCGGTGCCGAACTCACCGTAAAACTCGGTTATCGTTTTGGTCTCAATGCCTCCCCCTAGCAGGTTATCCAGGTTGCGGCTGCCAGTAGTTATCTTCTGGATGGTCATTCGCTCCTTCTTTACCTCCAGCGCGGTCTTGAACCTGATGTCCAGGGCTTCCCTGGCGGCCTTAATTATCTTCTGAGCCGTGGTTATGGGTATGCCAGCTATGGCGCTCAGCTCCTGGGGTGTGGCTACAGCTATGGCTTCAGGCGTGGCGTATCCAGCCTCCATAAGCTTGTTGGCCACGCTAGGCGTGACTCCCGGTAGGTCCGTTACGGCTATGCTCCTGTGCTTCTCCTCCGGATCACTCATGATTGTGGACCCTCGGATCAAGTGTTTAGTGTGTCTAGACTTATATCTATACCTTCCCGAAACTATTAAGTAATACCCGTTTTGCCTGCCCGGAACATAAATTACTACCCGGAGCCGATCTAGCAGTGGCTGCGGAGTGGGCGCAATGCCGAGCATAGTGGTGAAGCTTAAGAGCATAAACGCCGAGAGGCTGAGCGAGAGGCTCCCACCCCAGATAAGCTTCCAGACCCAGCTGGCTCTCCCCAGCGAGGAGCCCAGATTCCAGGAGAACACCATCATCCTGCCCTACACGTTCACAATAACAGCCGTACCACCCATAGTCTCGCTGCTCTTGAGGGGTACGGTGATCGTTCAGGGAACCAGAGAGGAACTGGACCAGATACGGGGAGAGGTGGAGAAAAAGAAAATACCAGCACCGGTGGCCCAGGCAGCCCTCAGCTACAGCCTTGCCGAGGCAGTGGTCCTCTTCAGGGACCTCGGAGTGCCTCCGCCCATAGCGTTACCTCCACTACAGGGGGGCAAGCCGCAGGGCGGGAAGAAGGGCTACCAGCCTGTGAGCACCATTTAGCCCGCAACAATATTCTTAATTCTTTACATCACCGTGATTATGAGGGGATTAGGCCTGAAGATACTCCTGATCCACGCCAGAAGGTTCAGGTACAGGGCTAGGGAAAAGGCTGTCCAGGACGCCGAGCCCCTAGACCAGGCGCCAGGCGAGGCCGAGGTTAAGGACGCGCTCGTCGCCTTCATCACTGTGGAGGCGGAGGACGAGGCCAACACCCGCCTCGCGGCGGAGAAGGCCGCCGAGGAGATAGACGACGTGGCCAAGCGTCTCGGCGTCAGCAGAGTAGTTATCTATCCCTATGCACACCTGTCCCCCAACCTAGCTTCTCCCAGCAAGGCTCTCGAAGCGCTCAGACTGGTTGAGGAGAAGGTGGCGGCCAAGGGCTACGAGACCGTGAGGGCCCCCTTCGGGTGGTACAAGGAGTTCGACCTCGACTGCTACGGCCACCCGCTCAGCGAACTCTCCAGGGAGGTCAGGGTCGCCGAGACTGCCAGGAGGCCCGTGGAGAAAGAGTTCTACATTATGACCCCTGATGGCAGGCTGTACAAGCCGGAGGAGTACCGGTTCGGCCCGGGCGAGGAGGACTTCAAGATCCTTGTAGAGAAAGAGGTGTTCGACAAGGAGCTTGAAGGAGGTTATCCCAGGGTTAACGACTTCTGCCGGAAGTTCGGCTTCGAGTGGGAGCCCATGGGCGATGCCGGCCACATGCGGTACGGACCCCACGCCACCCTCATGACCGAGCTGGTCTCGGAGTATGCCTGGAAGATAGCTAGAGAGCTGGGTGTGCCGGTGTTCAAGGTTCGTGGAACCAACATGTTCAACCTGTCCTACAAGCCCGTCAGGGAGCATGCAGACCTCTTTGGCGACAGGCTCTACGAGGTGAGAGTAGACAAGAATAGGTACGTGCTCAGGTATGCTGCCTGCCACCAGCAGTTCTCCATGCTTAAGGACTGGGTCATAAGCTATAGGAACCTCCCGATGGGCATGTTTGAGGTTGCCGATAGTTACAGGCTGGAGCAGCGTGGCGAGGTCAACCTGTGCTTCAGGCTGAGGAAGTTCTACATGCCGGACCTACACATACTGACCAGGGACCTGGAAGAGGCCAAGAGGATAGCCCTTCAGGTGAGGAACAGGATCCACGAGGAGATCGGGAAGCTGGGCAGGAGGTATGTGGCCATCTACAATGTGACTAGGGACTTCCTGGAGGAGCACAGGAACTACCTGGAGGAGCTGGTCAAGCTGGAGGGCTCGCCGGTCCTCCTAACAGTGGTTCCGGCCGGTATATACTACTGGGTCATAAACGTGGAGTACACGATAATAGACTCCCTGGGCAGACCAAGGGAGATAGGTACCTTCCAGATCGACGTTGGCAACGCTAAGAGGTTCGGGATTAAGTACACCGACGAGAGAGGCGAGGAGAGGTATCCGGTCATAATACACACAGCCATCATAGGGAGCGTGGAGAGGTACATCTACGCAGTCCTGGACACGGCAGCCCTAATGGAGAAGGAGGGCAGAACGCCGAGCATACCCGTATGGCTCTCCCCCATCCAGGTGAGGGTTATCCCAGTATCCAGGGACCACCTGGACTACGCCCTAAGCGTAGCGAGGAGGCTGGAGGAGGGTGGCTTCCGCGTCGATGTGGACGACAGGGATGAGAGTCTGGGCAAGAAGATCAGGGATGCCGGTGTGGAGTGGATACCCTACATAGTGGTTGTAGGTAAGCGGGAGATGGAGACCGGTACCCTGAACGTGAGGATCAGGGGCGAAGCCAAGCAGAAAACCATGACGCTCGAGGAACTCCTCAAGGAGCTGGAAGAGAAGACCAAAGGATACCCCAGGAAGGGGTCGACACTGCCTCTCCTAGTATCGCAGAGGCCCAGCCTGCCATACCTGTCCTAGGGGGTCAGACGAGGGTATTCGCATCACACCATTTCAGCCCTAAAGCGCCTCGTCACCCTTCCTAATCCTCGCTCCCGAAGATTTTATCACCTACTCTACCCCTGATTTAGGATTAAGCCAGCCCGCGCCAGCAGTAGAAGGGTGTAGGGGATGCTGGAAGCCCTATACTATATGCTCAGAAAGGTTTTCAAATACACGAGGAGCAAGGTCTTCATAGCCGGTGCGGGCCTGCTTGTAGTGATCCTGATCAGCGGATTTTCCTTCAGCTATTTCGAAGGGAGGCCTCTGAGGGAGAGCTTCTACTGGACCTTCATAACCATCACCACCATAGGGTACGGCGACATATACCCCCAGACAGAGGCAGGCCGAATGGTGGCTATCGCCACTGCGCTCACCGGGATAGCCTTCTTTACCGTGTTCGTCGGACTAATAGCAGACTACGTGATGATCCGTGCAACCAGGAGGGCTAGAGGCGAACTCCCCGTGAAGGCGAGAGGTCATGTAGTAATACTGGGGTGGGACGAGGCGGCTGAAACCCTGCTCAGCGA
>WAQK01000023.1 GCA_015520265.1 Pyrodictiaceae archaeon
CCTCATGGTTCTCCTGATCGTAAGCCTGAAGCCATCGCCCGTGGGTACGACCGACTCCACACGGCCTGGCGTCAGCCTCAGGTAGCCTCCCCACGCCTTGTAGTGTATGATCCCCACCCTCCTCTGCCTGGACAGTGCATCGACCACGTGCTCCACTATGGTTCTAGACACGGCGTCGGCATCGAAGCCCTTGGCCGCCAGCCTTTCGCCGAAGTCCACCAGGAGGCTCAGCTCCCCGCCACCAGCCTTGAACTCGTGGTGCCCCGGCACCGTGGGTGCATGCCTGGACCTGAGCTTGTCGAGCACCCTCTTAACCGGCTGCGGGAGGCCCACCAGGCCTATCCTCTCCCCCTCGCCGTAGACCCTGACCTCGGGCTCGCGTAGCTCCGCCTCCAACTCCTCAAGCCTCTCCGCGAGCCTCCCGGCCTCCTCCTCTATGTCCGAGAGATCTCCTACACCCGCGTTGCTACGCCAGTGGATGCTGAAGCCGTGGCGCGTATACTTGGAGGATATCGCCAGGAGCGTGGCTCTGCGCTCCGCGCTCCTTATATGCTCGCTGAAGGTCACCCTGCCCCCGCTCCTCGACATTATCAGGTAGTTGCCCACTAGCCCAGTCCTGGGGGCCAGCCTGGCCTTCTCGCCCCTAACTATGGGGGCGCCCACCACCATCCCTACGCCCACATCGCCCTCGCTGAGCCTGCAGGGCTCCAGGACGCCCGGCACGCCGCCCGGCAGCTCAACCGTGCAGTGTTCGCCCGTTTTTTCGGAGACCCTGAAGCCGACGGTGGCGTAGAGGCCCAGCGGGGAGACCCTAAACAGCGCCTGTTCAAGCCTCCTCCTCAGCGCGCCGAACACAGCGTCGGCGGCGCCCGGCATGCCTATGACTAGGAGCTCGTCGGGCCTGCGGTCGTCGCTCTTCACGGTAACATCGGCTGGGGCGTTGTTCTCAGGCAGACCGAACCTATCCCTAATGGGCTTGGACGCCTGTACGACCAAAAAACCCTCCTCGAGCATAAGGGAGGTCAGGGCCGTCGCGTAGATCCCCCTAACCCTCACCCTGACGACTTCCTGCACAACCGCCGTTCCTCCCCCTCCAGGCTAGTCCTTCACGGTCTCCAGAAGCGTGACCACGTTCCACACAGCTATCCTCGTATGGACAGGCATGTTGGGATCCTGGCTGATCTCGTCCAGCACGCTTATCGCGTTGGCCGCGCGTACGCCGGGGCTCAACGACTCGTCCCTCAGCTGCCGCACAGCCTCAGTAGCGGCCCTCCTAATGTTTCTCGGGACGCTTGTATCGTTTATTATTTTCATGAGCATTACTATGGCCTGCTTGATCTTTGCCTCGTTATCATATAGGGGTGCAGCCACGGCTCATCACTCCCCTCCAACGCTAAACAGATACATGCACGTTCAAAACATGACAGCTAGCCTATATACACTTTTTTAATCCAGGCACAGCGTACTAACGCTAATTATGGGGCCAGGGCAAGAGTATAGGAGAGGAGCAGGCGTTGGAGAAGCCGTCCCCCACAGCGGTTAAGAAGATGGCCGACCTGCTAAGGGCCGGCGCGGCGATGCTGGCTGAGAGGTGCCCAGCCTGCGGGCTACCACTATTCAGACTGAAGAGCGGGGAAACGGTGTGCCCCGTGCACGGCAGGGTCTACGTCGTGAAGACAGATGAGGAGGCCTCCAGGGTGACACTCCAAGGAGTTCTCGAGGAACTGGAGAGGAACATCGTCTCCAAGCTCGCCGGCATGAGGGACAGGATAGGGGACGGCGGCTCGGAGCTTGCACGGGAACTCATAGTCTGGCTCGAGGCCCTAGAGAGGATCGAACGTCTACTCGGCAGGGCTCCTCCCGAGTCCTCCAAGTAGGGGTTCTAGAAGACCCATAACCTCCTCCACCACCTCCTTGGGGCTCCGGGTGGCGTCAACCAGCCTAAGCTCGCCAGCCTCTACTAGGCTCAGATAGGTCTCCCTAACCCTCTCAAGGATGCCTATCTCCTCAAACCTCCTCCAGGTGCTTCCATGTTTCCTTCGGAGCCCCTCCTCGGGGGGCACGTCGAGATATATCGCCAGGTCGGGGCGGGGCACATACTTATTTATCTCCCTTATCCAGTCCAGCGGCACACCCCTAGAGCCCTGGTAGGCCATGGAAGAATAGTAGTACCTGTCCAGTAACACCACCTTCCCCTCCTCCAGCGCAGGCCTAACTATCTCCACGTAGTGGAGAAGCCTGTCGGCGGCAAAGAGCAGGGCCTCTATGAAGGGAGCCTCGTCGGAGTCGCGGGGAAGGCTACCTATCAGCGACTTGTACTCCTCGAACCTCGGTTCCCACGACACTACAACATCGAAACCCATGGCTCTGAGCCTTTCTGCAACCATGGATGCAACCAGGGTCTTCCCGGAACCGTCGAGGCCCTCGAATACTATCAGCTTACCCTTGGTGGACAATGACCTCACCCCTGTAGGCGTCCACCTCGATCAGGTCCCCGTCACGCGTGGTCTCCAAAATCTGCTTCGGGACCCGATCAACCAGGGGGATTCCGGCTAGCACGCAGCCGGTGACTATTATGGGTTCAGCCCTCAGAACAATCATGGCCTTTGGGGCTACACCGTTCTCAGCCAACGCGTAGATCACGTAGGAGCCTACCGTGCTACCCCTCCCCGACTCGAAGACCAGTATGCGGCCAGCCACGCTCCTCCCCGTCCCGTCCCTCAGCTCGCCGGTCCTAGGATCCACGTCGCCTAGGAACGAGATCGGGCCCCGTACCACCAAGGCCTCACCGCGAGCCTTCCCCTCAACCAGGCCTCTACCCCGGAACCTCACAAATCTACTCCCTATAGGCATATTCCACCATCTCCTCTAGGCCCATCACGAGGGCCCCGATGCCGTGCATCCGGGGCATGTAGAAGGCTGTCTTAACGGAGTTGGTGCCCACGGTCCTGAAGCCCGCCCCCCGTAGAGGGGCGACCACCGGGCAGGTATCCTTCCAAACCTTGATCCCGTGGCTTCTCAACTTCTCCACCAAGCCTTCCCTCAGCGCCTCCAGGAAAACCGTTCTA